>JBJHAZ010000266.1:0-3682 GCA_050485225.1 Gammaproteobacteria bacterium | reverse complement strand
CCGAGGTCGAAATGGGCGTTGTGGCCCACCAGTACGGCGCGGTTGCAGTGCTGGTCGCGCACGCCCTGCCGCACCACCTGGAATACTTCCCGCAGGGCCTGGCCTTCGGGCAGGCTCTGGCGCTCGGGATCGTCGAGGTCGATGCCGGTAAACTCCAGTGCCGCTTTTTCCACATTGGCACCGTCGAAGGGCTCCACGGCTCGGGATACGGTGTTGTCGATCTGCAGCAGGCCGTCGCCGTCCATGGTGAGGGTGACGGCGGCAATTTCCAGCAGCGCGTCGCCCGCGGCGTTGAAGCCGCCGGTTTCCACGTCCACGATCACCGGCAGAAAACCGCGAAAGCGGCGGCAAATCAGTGTCGATTGCTCCTCGGCCAATGCCTCGGCCATGCTGTTGCCGCTCTCCTGGCTCATCGGCTCGTGTCCGCCACCTGCCACTGCAGGGTCTCGCCGGCCCACAGGGGCGTCATTACCTGGTCGCCCAGGGTGGTCTCCGCCGGCAGCTGCCAGGGTTCGCGCACCAGGGTGATGGTATCGCTGTTGCGGGGCAGGCCGTAGAAGTCAGGGCCGAAGTGGCTGGCAAAGCCTTCCAGCCGGTCGAGGGCGTCGGCGCGCTCGAAGGCCTCGGCGTAGAGCTCGATGGCGGCGTGATTGCTGTAGCAGCCGGCGCAGCCGCAGGCGCTTTCCTTGGCATTGCGCGCGTGGGGTGCCGAGTCGGTGCCGAGAAAGAAGCGCGGGCTGCCGCTGGTGGCAGCGGCGATCAGGGCCTCCTGGTGGAGGTTGCGCTTGAGAATCGGCAGGCAGTAGAAGTGCGGCTTGATGCCGCCCACCAGCATGTGGTTGCGGTTGAACAGCAGGTGCTGGGGGGTGATGGTGGCGGCGATGCGACCGTCGGCCTCGGCCACGAACTGGGCGCCATCGCGGGTGGTGATGTGTTCCAGCACGATGCGCAGGGCCGGGAACCGCTCGACGATGGGGCGCAGGTGGCGCTCGATGAAGACCGCCTCGCGGTCGAAGATGTCCACATCGCTGTCGGTCACCTCGCCGTGCAACAGCAGCGGCAGGTCCTCGCGCTCCATGCGCTCGAGCACCGGGTAGATGCGCGCCAGGTCAGTGACGCCCGAGGCCGAGTTGGTGGTGGCGCCGGCCGGGTAGTACTTGGCGGCGAACACTGAGTCGGAGGCCCGGGCGCGGGAAATCTCGTCCGGCTCGGTCAGGTCGGTGAGGTAGAGCACCATCAACGGTTGCCAGCGGTTGCCCGCCGGGCGCTGGGCCAGGATGCGCTCGCGATAGGCCTCGGCCTGCGCGGTGGTGGTCACCGGCGGTACCAGGTTGGGCATGATGATGCCCCGGCCGAAATGGCGGGCGGCGTCCGGTACGGTGGAGGTCAGGGCGACACCGTCACGCAGGTGCAGGTGCCAGTCATCGGGACGGGTAATGGTCAGGCTGGTCATGAATCTCGCGAGCGGGCCGGGTTTGCCGTTTCCGGGCATACTACCGGAAACCCCCTTGGGAATACAGGTTGACAGGGTCGCCCCCGGGGTCTTCTCTATAATTCATGGCGTCTCGGCAGTAGAATGGGCGGCGGTTCGCGCTAGCGCGCATTTTTGTCCATTCGTTCTGCTCACGGGAGAGAAACGTGTCCTCAATCAAGAAAGTCGTGCTGGCCTATTCCGGCGGCCTGGATACCTCGGTCATCGTTCGCTGGTTGCAGGACCAGTACCAGTGCGAGGTGGTGACCTTCACCGCCGACATCGGCCAGGGCGAGGAGGTGGAGCCGGCGCGCGCCAAGGCGCAGGCCCTCGGCGTCAAGGAAATCTACATTGACGACCTGCGCGAGGAATTCGTGCGCGACTACGTGTTCCCCATGTTCCGCGCCAACGCCATCTACGAGGGCGAGTACCTGCTGGGCACCTCCATCGCTCGCCCGCTGATTGCCAAGCGTCTCATCGAGATTGCCAACGAGACCGGCGCCGATGCCATCTCCCACGGCGCTACCGGCAAGGGCAACGACCAGGTGCGCTTCGAGCTGGGCGCCTACGCGCTCAAGCCCGGCGTCAAGGTGATCGCTCCCTGGCGTGAGTGGGACCTCACCTCGCGCGACAAGCTGATGGCCTATTGCGAGCAGCACAATATCCCGGTGGATTTCACCTCGAAGAAGAAAAAGTCGCCCTATTCCATGGACGCCAACCTGCTGCACATCTCCTACGAGGGCGGCAACCTGGAAGATCCCTGGTGGGAAGCCGAAGAAGACATGTGGCGCTGGAGCGTTTCGCCCGAGGCCGCGCCCGACCAGCCCACCTACCTCGAGTTGCAATACCGTGGCGGCGACATCGTGGCCATCGACGGCCAGGCCATGACGCCGGCCGAGGTGCTCACCTATCTCAACAAGGTGGCGGGTGCCAACGGCATCGGCCGGCTCGATCTGGTGGAAAACCGCTATGTGGGCATGAAGTCGCGCGGTTGCTATGAAACTCCGGGCGGAACGGTGATGCTCAAGGCCCACCGCGCCATCGAGTCGCTGACCCTGGATCGCGAGGTGGCCCATCTCAAGGACAGCCTGATGCCCAAGTACGCCGAGCTGATCTACAACGGCTACTGGTGGTCGCCGGAGCGCCTGATGATGCAGGAGATGATCGACCGCTCCCAGGAGCACGTCAACGGCCTGGTGCGCGTCAAGCTCTACAAGGGCAATGTGATCGTGGCGGGTCGTCAGTCCGACGACAGCCTGTTCGACGCGCGCATCGCCACCTTCGACGAGGACGAGGGCGCCTACGACCAGAAGGACGCCGAGGGCTTCATCAAGCTGAATGCCCTGCGTCTGCGGATTGGCGCCGGCAAGAACCGTCGCATGTCCTGAGGGTTCGCCTGCAGGGTTTCTCTTTCCCTGCCGGTGGGTGGGGCCGGCTTGATGCGCATCAACAAGCCGGCCGATGATCTGGCGGATAATGGGTTCGGCTGGGCAGGGGTGCGACAAGAGGTCGCATCCTCGAAGCGCCGCCGTTACGTTACCATTCCGAAGCAGTCAGTGACCGGGTAGGGGAAGAGTATGCAGTCCGTTGCGGCCAGCCAGCAGCCAACCTACAACCTGGAGGTGGTGAAGCTCTTCACCATCGCCACCATTGTCTGGGGCATCGTGGGCATGCTGGTGGGGGTGATCATCGCCGCCCAGCTGATGTGGCCCCAGCTCAACCCGCCCATCGAATACTTCACCTACGGCCGACTGCGACCGCTACACACCAACGCGGTGATCTTCGCCTTCGGCGGCAATGCGCTGATGGCCACCTCCTTCTACGTGGTACAGCGTACCTGTCAGGCGCGGCTGGTGTCCGACGCCCTGGCCAGCATCGTGTTCTGGGGCTGGCAGGCGATCATCGTGGCCGCGGCCATCACCCTGCCGCTGGGGTACACCACCAGCAAGGAATACGCTGAGCTGGAATGGCCCATCAGCATCGCCATCGCCATCATCTGGGTGCTGTATGCGGTGGTGTTCTTCGGCACCATCATGAAGCGCCGGGTCAAGCACATCTATGTGGCCAACTGGTTCTACGGGGCCTTCATTCTCGCCGTGGCCATGCTGCACATCGTCAACAGTGCGGCGATTCCCTGGAGCTGGATGAAATCCTACTCCGCCTATTCCGGCACCATCGACGCCATGGTGCAGTGGTGGTACGGCCACAACG
>JBJHAZ010000265.1:0-3686 GCA_050485225.1 Gammaproteobacteria bacterium | reverse complement strand
GTGCCCCTTCATGGGCACGTCGAGCAAGCTGGAGACCGCCATCGGCATGGCCAGCGCCACCACCTTCGTGCTGACGCTGGCGGCCATCGCCAGCTGGGTGGTCAACACCTGGATCCTCCAGCCACTGGGCATCGAATACCTGCGCACCATCGCCTTTATCCTGGTGATCGCCGCGGTGGTGCAGTTCACGCGCATGTTCGTGGAGAAGACCAGCCCGTTGTTGTACCGGGTGCTGGGGGTCTTCCTGCCGCTGATCACCACCAACTGCGCCGTGCTCGGGGTGGCCCTGCAGAACACCATGCAGGCGCGCACCTTCCTGCAGTCGTCGCTGTTCGGTTTCGGCGCGGCCATCGGCTTCTCGCTGGTGCTGATCCTGTTCGCCGCCATGCGCGAGCGACTGGCGGTGGCCGATGTACCGCTGCCCTTCAAGGGGGCGGCCATCGGCATGATCACCGCCGGGCTGGCCTCGCTGGCCTTCATGGGCTTCTCCGGACTGGTATGAGGCGACCGACATGATCGAGCTCATCGTCGCACACCCCTTTGTCTCGGCGCTGGTGGCCCTGGTCAGCCTGGCGCTGCTGTTCGGCGCCGTGCTCGGCTTCGCCGCGATCCGCTTCAAGGTCGAGGGCGACCCCATTGTCGACCAGATCGACAACATTCTTCCCCAGACCCAGTGCGGCCAGTGCGGCCACCCCGGCTGCCGCCCCTACGCCCAGGCCATTGCCGATGGCGAAGCCATCAACAAGTGTCCGCCGGGTGGACAGACGACCATCAATGCGCTGGCCGACCTGCTGGGGGTGGAGGCGCCCAGCCTGGATGAAGAACACGGCGTCGAGGACGTCAAGAAAGTGGCCTACATCCGCGAGGACGAGTGCATCGGCTGCACCAAGTGCATCCAGGCCTGTCCGGTGGACGCCATTCTCGGCGCGGCCAAGCACATGCACACCATCATCGCCAGCGAGTGCACCGGTTGTGACCTGTGCGTCGAGCCCTGCCCGGTGGACTGTATCGACATGGTGCCGGTGGCCACGGGCCTGAGCGACTGGAAATGGGAGCTGCCCCCCTCCACCGCCGAGCAGGTAAAGGGGCTCAAGAGCCGCGACATCATTGCCACCGATCGCCACAAGGTCGCCTGACGGGAGCCACCTGTGAACCAAGCGCAACGAAAAATCTGGCCGGTGACCGGCGGCGTCCACCCGCCCGACAACAAGGAGCAGTCGCTGCGACAACCGCTGGCCGACCTGCCCCTGCCCGATCGGTTGATCCTGCCGTTCAACCAGCACATCGGCGCGCCGGCCCGGCCCGTCGTGACCGTCGGGCAACAGGTCCTCAAGGGCGAGCTGATTGCCGAAGCCAGCGGCCACGTCAGCGCCAACGTCCACGCGCCCACCTCCGGCACGGTCTCCAACATCGGCGACTACCCCTTGCCCCACCCCTCCGGCATGCGAGCGGCCTGCGTGGTGATCACTCCCGACGGCGCCGACCGCTGGATCGAGCACCGTGACATCGCCGATTACCGCGAGCTGCCCGTGGCAGACCTGCTGCAGCGCATCCGCGCCGCCGGCATTGCAGGGCTGGGCGGCGCGGGCTTTCCGTCCGCGGTCAAGCTGAGCCCGGCGCCCGACAAGACCATCAATACGCTGATCATCAACGCCACCGAATGCGAGCCCTACATCACCGCCGACCACTGCCTGATGCAGACCTGCCCGGAAGAGGTGATCAGCGGCGTTCGCATCCTGTGGTACCTGCTCGGCCAACCCGCCGAGGTACTGATCGGCATCGAGGACAACAAGGTGTCGGCGCGCGATGCCCTGGTCGCCGCGCTCCGCGACGGCGCCGGGGAGTGTCCGATCGAGGTGGTGGAGTTCCCCACTGTCTACCCCTCCGGCGGGGAACGCCAGCTCATCCAGATACTCACCGGACAGGAGCTGCCCACGGGCAAGCTGCCGGCCGACCTGGGCATCCTGTGCCAGAACGTGGGTACGGTGCATGCCATCCACCGTGCCGTGCAGTACGGCGAGCCCCTGATCTCCCGCATCACCACCGTGACCGGCGAGGCGGTCGCGCGGCCCGGCAATTACCGGGTGCTACTGGGCACCCCCATCGAGCACGTGCTGGCCCACTGCGGCTTCGATGCCGAGCAATGCCCGCGACTGGTGATGGGTGGCCCGATGATGGGTTTCACGCTGCTGGACACCGCCATGCCGGTGATCAAGACCACCAACTGCCTGCTCGCCCCGAGCCACCGGGAAATGCCACCCGCGCCGCCCGCCCAGCCCTGTATCCGCTGCGGCCTGTGCGCCGAGGCCTGCCCGGCGAGCCTGCTGCCGCAGCAACTGTTCTGGTACAGCCAGGCCCACGATCACGACATGCTCGAGAGCCACAACCTGTTCGATTGCATCGAGTGCGGCGCCTGCGCCTATGTGTGCCCCAGCAATATCCCGCTGGTGCAGTACTACCGCGCCAGCAAGGGCGAGATTCGCCAGATCCACCTGGAAAAACAGAAAGCCGACCGCGCCCGCGAGCGATTCGAATTTCACCAGCAGCGGATCGAACAGGCCGAGGCCGACAAGGCCGCGAAGAAGGCCGCTCGACTCGAGGCCGCCCAGAAAGCCAAGGAGGAACAGGCGGCGCGTCAGGCGGCCGCAGCTGACACAGCGACCGAGGATGCAGGAGCCGGCAATGCCGCCGACCTCATCAAGGCCGCGCAGGCCAGGGCGGCAGCGCGTCAGGCCTCGCCCGAGCAACAGCGCGCCAAGCTGGAGCGGGGCATTGTCAGTGCCACCAACCGTGTGGAAGTCGCCCGCGGCAAGCTCGAAGCCGCCGAGGACAGCCAGCGCGAAACCCTGCAGGCCGCCCTGGCCGACGCCGAGCACCGGCTGGCACAGGCGCACCAGAAGCTGGCCGACTTCGACAACGCCGGTGACGCCACTGCACCCGACATGAAGACACAGGTCGATACGAAGCTGTCGACCGACCGTCTCGAGCAGGCCCGGCAGAAGGTCGCCTCCCTCGAAAAGCGCGTCGCGGACACCGAAGCCCGCCTGGCCGACTGCGACGATGAGAGCGTCGCCACGGCGCTGCGCCAGGGCCTCGACAAGATGCGCGCCAAGCTCGAGGAGGCCCGACAATCCCTGACCGAGCTGGAAGGCCAACCCCCCGAGGCGGCTGCGGCACCGGCCCCCGCCGAGCAGGATGCGGCGACGGCCGCCATCGAGCGCGCCAAGGCGCGGGCAGCGGCACAGGCCACCATGAGCGAGCGCGACAAGCTGAGCGACCAGCTCGCTTCGCTGCAGAAACGCCTCGACAAGTCGCGCGCCAAGCTGGCCCAGGCGGAAAGCGAAGGCTCGGAGCACGTGGAGGCCCTGCGCAACGGCCTGCACAAGCTCGAGGAAAAACTCGCTCAGACCGAACAGGCGCTGCGCGAGCACGACGCGAAGGAACCCTCCCCATGAGCCTGATCCGCGCTTCCTCGCCCCATACCCACAGCCCGCTGTCCACCCGCCGCATCATGCAGCTGGTGCTGCTGGCCACCCTACCCGGCCTGCTGGCTTCCCTATGGTTTTTCGGTTGGGGCGTGCTGTTCAACATCGCCCTCGCGGTGGCCACCGCCGTCGGCTGCGAAGCCGGCATCATGGCTCTGCGCAAGCGACCGGTGATGTTCTACCTGCGCGACTACAGTGCTG
>JBJHAZ010000264.1:0-3695 GCA_050485225.1 Gammaproteobacteria bacterium | reverse complement strand
TTGATGCGGTGGGTTATTTTTCTACATCGAGCCGCAGGCGGGTGAGCTTGAGTGAGGCCATGCGCCACACCCCGTTTTCCTTGCGGAAGGTATCGTGGTAGTGGCCGCGGCCGACAATGGACTTCCAGCCCTCCCGAGGGTGGCGATCCTGCCATTCGATCACATCCTGCATGGCCCAGATGCCACGGGCGTTGCTGTCGTCGATGATCTCCACTTCCGAGGTCAGGCCCTGGTGGCAGGAGACGCTGTGCTCCAGCGATGATTTCAGGCTGTCGGTAAAGGCATCGCCGCCCTTCAGCCACACCTGGCCGCTGGGGGATATCACCTCGAAGTCGGTAGCGAAGACGGTGCGCAGTTCGTCCCACTGTTTGGTGTCCATGCAGCGGAAATAGCGGGCTTTGAGACTGCGTATGTCTTCCAACGCGGCAAGTTTGTCCAGCAGCTCCATAGTGGCCGACCAGGTTCATTATGACTTTTCGTTCACCTGCCGGTGGCAGTGGGTCAGACTAGCACGAGCCTTCACCTGCTGGCCACCCGTAGCCCATCGATCGGTAGTGCGGTGATTCGGTGATTCCGCCATGGCCCGTGGGGCGGGCGTGGACATCTTGAATGTTACGTTATAACATTTCATTAAATGGCTGGACCGGCAGTACAGGGTTGAAGAGCCGAATGCAGGGGCAGCAAACCCGTGCCAGGCCCTCGCGAAACTCGGCAGGGAGGCCTTCATCCGTCCCGACGTTTCCGAAGGATCCTGTCCGGTCGCACCCGCCACACCAGGGGCGGGATGTAGTGGACCGCCCCCCGTCAATGTTCTGCAGGGCATATCTTTTCTGGATCTCGAACATGAATGCACCGTTTCTCAAGGCACCGCTTCCCGATATTTCGATGACCGGGCTTTCCCCGAGTCTGAGTCCCCTTGAGTGGGTGGGCATGGAGGGTATCGACCTGCCCGTATCCCTGGTGGAGCCCGGTTATCGCCGGGAGCTGCATGCGCGCGTGGATGCGCAGGTGGATCTGCCCGCCACCCACATCAAGGGCATCCACATGTCGCGCCTGTATCGGCTGCTGGATGGCCTGGCCGAGGGGGCGGCGCTGTCTCCCGGGGGGCTGCGGGCACTGCTGCAGGCCATGGTGGACAGCCACCGGGATTGCGAGACCCGCAGTGCGCGCGTGCACCTGGATTTTGATCTCCTGACCCGCCGTCCCGCTCTGGTCACCGAGGATCTGGCGGGCTGGAAGTCGTACCCGGTGAGCCTGGAGGCGACCCTGGCTGGCGGCCACTTCCGCCTCCGGGCATCGGTCAGGGTGGCTTACTCATCCACCTGTCCGTGTTCGGCGGCCCTGTCTCGGCAATTGGTCGAACAGGGGTTTCTGACCGCCTTCGCCGGTCAGAGCCAGCTGGAGCCCGGCGCAGTGGCGGCCTGGCTCCGCGAACAGGCCACTTTGGCCACCCCGCACAGCCAGCGCAGCGAGGCACGGGTAACGGTGACTATCGGCGAGGATGCTCCACACCTCGGGTTGCTGGAGTTGATCGACTGTGTGGAGCAGGCGGTGGGTACGCCTGTTCAGACTGCTGTCAAGCGCGCCGACGAGCAAGCGTTTGCCGCCCTGAATGGGCAAAACCTGATGTTTGTCGAGGATGCCGCGCGTCGTATTCTCGGTGCGCTCAGGGGCGATCATGACAGCCCGAGCGTGCAGGTTCGTCACGTGGAAAGCCTGCACCCCCACGATGCTGTGGCCTCGGCTGCTGCTTCCGGCACTCGAGCGCTCTTCGGGCTCAACCCCGCAGGAGGCGAACATGCGCCATGTTGACGTGATTGTCGTCGGTGCCGGACCGGCCGGAATCGGCATGGCCCTGGCGCTGGGCAAGGTGCCGGGCCTGGAGTTCGGCGTTCTGGAGAGTGACCGCGTCGGAGAATCCTTGCGTCGGTGGCCGGCGCAGACACGCCTGATCACGCCGTCCTTCCACAGCAATCCCTTTGGCCTGGCCGATCTGAATGCCGTCGATGAAGCCAGTTCCCCCGCCATTTTTGCCGGCGCCGAGCACCTCAGTGGTGAGCAGTACGCGAACTACCTGACATTTGTCGCCGAGGCCTGTGAGCTGCCGATTGCCTGCGGCTGCAAGGTGCTGGAGGTAACGCCCGAACCGGAAGGCGGGTTTCACCTGGTGACCGAGCGCGGCGAGCTGCACACGCGCTTCCTGGTCTGGGCGACCGGCGAGTATCTGTTTCCCGACCTCAGCCCATTCCCCGGCGGGCACTGGTGCCAGCACTATGCCCGCATTGAGGATTGGAGCAGGCTCGAACCGGGCCACTACACCGTTATCGGCGGCTACGAGAGCGGGGTCGATGCGGCTGTCAATCTGATTCGGTCCGGTCATCGCGTTCGCCTGCTGGCGCGCCGGCCCACCTGGGACCTGCCCGATGTCTACGATCCCAGCCAGGCACTGTCGCCCTATACGCGCGAACGTCTGCGCGACGTGGAGTCCGGTGGACGGCTGGAAATCGTCCTTGGCGCCGACGTGACGGAGGTGATCCGAACGGACGACAACCGCTTTCGTGTTCATGGGGCCGATGGCCGTCACTGGGACAGCGAGCTTCCCCCCATCCTCGGCACCGGTTTTCTCAAGGGCGGCGGAGCGCGCCAGATCGCCTCCCTGTGGGACTGGAACGAGGAGGGGAACATTGCGCTGACTGATGTGGACGAATCCACCCGCACCCCGGGGTTGTTTCTGGTCGGGCCGCAGGTCCGCCACGATCAACTCATCTACTGCTTTATCTACAAGTTCCGCCAGCGCTTTGCGCTGATCGCCCGCCAGATTGCCCTGCGGCTGGAAATGGACACCACCTTTCTGGAAGGATCCGGTGGCGCCTGGGGGCCGTTCGGCAACAGTGAATGCTGCGAGGGCTGCGAATGCTGAACCCAAGGTCGTCCGGGGGCGTGGTGTCCACGTCGCCGCTGCTCAGCGCCAGCCTGATCGCCGGCGCGCTGCTCGGTCACTTCGCGCCCGGCACGGGTCAATGGTTGGGTGAGCAGGTGGATTACACACTGCTGGCGCTGGTCGGCCTGCTGTTTCTCGGTGTCCGGTTCGAGGCGCTGATGCAGGCTGCGAGCAATCTGCGCTTCATCGCCATTGCGCTGCTGGCCAACTTTGTGCTGGTGCCCCTGATCGGCTACGGCGTGGCCTCGATCTTCCTGCTGAACGCCCACCCACTGCTGGTGGTCGGGCTGGTGATCTACTTCATGGCGCCCTGTACCGACTGGTTCCTCGGCTTCGTCCGACTGTCGGAGGGCAACGTGGCCCTGGGGACCGCGCTGATCCCGATCAACATGATCGTGCAGTTACTTCTCTATCCCTTGTATCTCCAGCTGTTTACCCAGCATGTGGTGGCGGTGGACGCGGGTGTGATCGGCAGCACGCTGCTGCACTGGTTTCTGGTGCCGTTGGTGATGGCCGTGGCGGCCCACCAGGTGTTGCGCCGGTTGCTCAAACCCTCGCGTTTCGAGCAGGTCCTTTACCGGAGCGATCAGGCTACGCCTTGGCTGATCGGCTTGCTGGTGCTGCAGATTTTTGCCGGCAACACGCCGGTCATCTTCGCCTACAGCGCGGAGTTTATCTGGGTGTTGCTGGCGGTTTTCACGTTTTTCCTGTTGACCCTTCTGCTGGGCGAAAGTCTTGCCTATGTGTTCCGGCT
>JBJHAZ010000263.1:0-3712 GCA_050485225.1 Gammaproteobacteria bacterium | reverse complement strand
GTGTTCTGTTGTGGCGGACTCGGCCGGCCTGTGCCAACTACTGGTCCGCACGCGGGCGTGCTCGTTGTCGCCCTGGCGGGCGCCCTCTCCGCTGACGCTACGAGTCAGCCTCTCGGACACCTCACCGTATTCTGTTGCGGCGGACTCGGTCGGTCTGTGCCAACTGCTGGTCCGCACGCGGGCCATACAATCAAGCCCGAAAATCGAGGGCGCAACTCTACACAACCGGCCCGGCAAAAGCAACGTTTAAAGCGCTGCGGGACACTCTGCAGTGGCAGGCCCCTACTGCCGCTCGAGGCGCCAGGCGGGCGCTTCGGGCTGGTGGGTGCTGCGCCAAGGGTTGATGTCCAGGCCACCGCGGCGGGTGTAGCGGGCATAGACGGTCAACCGCTCGGGACGACACTGTTGCATGAGGTCGCGGAAGATCCGCTCCACACATTGCTCGTGAAAATCCTGGTGCTGGCGAAAGGAGACCACGTAGCGCAGCAGGCTTTCGTGGCTGATGGCCGGCCCCTCGTAATCAATCATGACGCTGGCCCAGTCGGGCTGACCGGTCACGGGACACTTGCTGCGCAGCAGGTGGGAGTGGACGGATTCGGCTACCCTGCCCCGCTCCGGATCCGGTGCCAGCAGATCGGCCGACGGTTGATAGCGGTCGATGGCCACGTCCAGGTCATCCAGGCAGGTACCCGGCAGGACATCGAGCCCGCGCCGGCGAAAAGCATCCAGGGCGTGCAGGGTCACACCCACGGGACCACCGGCGGCCTGTGAGAGGTCCCGCTCCAGTGTGGCGCGCAGGGCATTCGCCGAGTCCACCGGCTCCTGGTTGAAGGAGTTGAGGTAGAGCTTGAAGGACTTGGACTCCACCAGATTGGGGGTGGTGCAGGGGAACCGAAACTCGGCCACGGCCACCACTGGCTTGCCCCGCCCATTCAGCCAGGACAGCTCATAGGCGGTCCACAGATCCTCGCCCATGAAAGGCAGGCTGCCGGCCAGCTCCAGCGCGCTGCGCCCGTCGTTGCGGGGCACTGGGGCAAGCTGCGCGGGATCGTAGCGCTCGGGGTAGTCGCTGGCCTTGCCCAGCGGTGTGTGCTCCACCATGGCGACCTCAGCTGCGAATGCGCACGCCGCGGTTGAGCAGCGACATGCAGATGGTGGCCAGTATCACGATGAACGCGATCACCATGCCATAGGCCCAACCGATGGGGATGTCGGTGTAGCCGAGAATACCGTAGCGGAAGGCGTTGACCATGTAGAGGATCGGGTTGGCGAGCGACACCTGCTGCCAGAAGGGCGACAGCAGCTCCACCGAGTAGAACACCCCGCCCAGGTAGGTCAGGGGCGTGAGTACAAAGGTGGGAATGATCGAGATGTCATCGAAGCTGCGCGCGAAGATGGCGTTGATGAAGCCCGCCAGGGAAAACAGTATCGAGGCCAGCACCACCATGGAGACGGTCACCGCCAGGTTGTGGATCTGCAGCTCGGTGAAGAAGAGCGAGAACAGAGTCACCAGAAGGCCGACCCCGAGACCGCGGGCCACACCGCCGATGACGTAGCCCCACAGGATGATGTAGTTGGGCACCGGCGAGACCAGCAGCTCCTCGATGGAGCGCTGGAATTTGGTGGAATAGAAGGACGACACCACGTTGGAGTAGGAATTGGTGATGATGGCCATCATGATCAGCCCCGGCACCACAAACTGGATATAGCTGAAGTCAGCCATCTCGCCGATGCGCGGCCCGATCAGCTTGCCGAAGATCACGAAATACAGGGTGATGGTGATCGTCGGCGGCAACAGGGTCTGCTGCCAGATCCGCATGAAACGGCGGATTTCCTTGGTGACGATGGTGTGGAAGGCGACCCATTTTTCGGTGTTGTTCATGCGGCGTTCTCCTGGCCGTCGCGATTTTTCGCCACCAGGGTGACAAACAGCTCCTCGAGGCGGTTGGCCTTGTTGCGCATGCTGGTCACCACAATGCCCTGACCGGTCAGTTGCTCGAACACGTCGTTGAGCTGCTGGCCCTTCTCGATCTCTACCTCGAGGGTGTGATCGTCCACCTGCCGGGCGACAAACCCGGTCAACTCCGGCAGTGCGGCCACATCGTCACGCAGGTCGAGGATGAAGGTCTCCCGATTGAGCTGGCGCAGCAGCGCCTTCATGCTGGAATTCTGCACGATGGTGCCGTGGTCGATGATGGCGATGTTGCGGCAGAGACTCTCGGCCTCTTCCAGGTAATGGGTCGTCAGGATGATGGTGGTGCCTTTGGCGTTGATGTCGCGCAGGAAGTCCCACATGGAACGGCGCAGCTCGATGTCCACGCCGGCGGTGGGCTCGTCGAGGATCAGCAGTTTCGGCTCGTGCACCAGCGCCCGGGCGATCATCAGCCGGCGCTTCATGCCGCCGGAGAGCATGCGACTCTGCTCCAGGCGCTTGTCCCACAGGCTGAGCTGGCGCAGGTACTTCTCGGTGCGTTCGGCCGCCAGCGCCGGTGGCAGTCCGAAGTAGCCCGCCTGGGTGCGCACGATGTCGTACACCTTTTCGAAGGGGCTGAAGTTGAACTCCTGGGGCACCACGCCGAGGTTGTGCTTGGCGCGGGAGAAATCCTCGTCGATGTCCTGACCGAAAATCTCCACCTGGCCGGAGGTCTTGTTCACCAGCGAACAGATGATGCCGATGGTGGTGGACTTGCCGGCGCCGTTGGGGCCGAGCAGGGCGAAAAAGTCGCCCTGCTCCACATCGAAACTGATGCCCTTGAGGGCCACCATGGAGGACCCATAGGTCTTGTGCAGATTGCGAATGGACAGTGCTTTGGTCACAGCGGTTCCAGCCTCGAAGAAAGCATGGGTACGGGACGGCGCGGCGCCCGGCTCGACCGGGCGGCGGCGCAGACGTCGGAGGTGATCCGAACGGGAATCGAGGCAGTTTACCGGTTTGGGGGTATTTCGACACCCCTGTTGTGGCTGGAATCGCTGCCAACCAACGATTCCAGGGGTTGCCACCCGCCTGATTGACGTTATGATGACATCAAAAGTACCAGTAGCGGTATCAAAACACCCAAACGGTGTCATTATGACAACAAAGCCTGTCACCGAGGTCATCCTCAATATCCTGGCTGACCTTTCCCGGGAGCTGGAGCCCCGACAACGCTACGCCCGGTTGCTGGCCGGCGTCTGCCAGGCCTTTCCCTGTGACGCCGCCGCATTGCTGCGATTGGAAGGCTCGGAGCTGATCCCGCTGGCCGTCAACGGCCTGAGCGAGGACACCCTGGGCCGGCGCTTCGCCCTCGACGACGAGCCGCGCCTGGCGCGCATCCTGTTGAGCCGTGAGCCGGTGCGCTTTCCCGCCGACTCCCAGCTGCCCGACCCCTACGACGGCCTGATCGACACCGGCGGCGACGAGCTCCATGTGCACGACTGTCTCGGCGTATCACTCTATGTGGACGACGTGCCCTGGGGCGCACTGACACTGGACGCCCTGCGCCCGGACGTGTTCAACGCCATCGACCCGGTGGAACTGCGCACCTTCATCCGGCTCGCCGAGGCCAGCCTCAAGATCGCCAACCTGATCGGCAGCCTTCAGGAGCGTGCCCGGCACGAGCACCTGGTGACCCAGGCCGTAATGGCGGAACAGCGACAACACCACCTGATCGGCCAGAGCCCCGCCATGAATCGGCTGCGGCAGGAGATCGACGTGGTGGCCCAGTCGGACCTC
>JBJHAZ010000262.1:0-3716 GCA_050485225.1 Gammaproteobacteria bacterium | reverse complement strand
TGTTCGAGCGCTTCCTGAACCCCGAGCGGGTCTCCATGCCCGACTTCGATATCGACTTCTGCATGGACAACCGCGACCGCGTGATTGCCTACGTGGCCGATCGCTACGGGCGGGATGCGGTATCCCAAATTATCACCTTCGGCA
This sequence comes from Gammaproteobacteria bacterium, assembly GCA_050485225.1. Lineage (GTDB taxonomy): Bacteria > Pseudomonadota > Gammaproteobacteria > Pseudomonadales > Porticoccaceae > JBJHAZ01. The sequence continues at coordinate 3,572 of JBJHAZ010000262.1, read as the reverse complement.
CCATGGCCGCCAAGGCGGTGGTGCGGGACGTGGCGCGAGTGCAGGGCAAGTCCTATGGCCTGGCCGACAAGCTTTCCAAGATGATTCCCCCCGATGTGGGCATGACACTCGAGAAAGCCTTCGAGCAGGAGGAGCCACTGCGCGAGTTTCTCGAGAACGACGAGGAGGCGCGGGAAATCTGGGACATGGCCCTGCAGCTGGAGGGCGTGACCCGCAACGTCGGCAAGCACGCCGGTGGCGTGGTGATCGCGCCCACGGCCCTGACGGATTTCGCCCCGCTGTACTGCGATGAAGCGGGTGAGGGCCTGGTCACCCAGTTCGACAAGGACGATGTGGAGCAGGTGGGGCTGGTCAAGTTCGACTTCCTGGGCCTGCGCACCCTGACCATCATCGACTGGGCGGTGGACATGGTGAACGAGGCGCGGCGGCGCCAGGGCGAGCCCGATCTCGACATCAACGCCGTGCCCCTCGACGATGCACCCTCCTACCACTTGATGCAGCGCGCCGAAACCACCGCCGTGTTCCAGCTCGAATCCCGCGGCATGAAGGAACTGATCAAGCGCCTCAAGCCGGACTGCTTCGAGGATGTGGTAGCACTGGTGGCACTGTTTCGGCCCGGTCCGCTGCAGTCGGGCATGGTGGATGACTTCATCGACCGCAAGCAGGGCAGGGCGGCGCTCGCCTATCCGCACCCCAAGTATCAGCACGAATGGCTCAAGCCGATACTGGCACCCACCTACGGCATCATCCTCTACCAGGAGCAGGTGATGCAGATTGCCCAGGTGATGGCCGGGTATTCACTCGGCGGTGCCGACATGCTGCGGCGGGCCATGGGCAAGAAAAAACAGGAGGAGATGGACAAGCAGCGTCAGCTGTTCATGGAGGGCGCCCGCAAGAATCAGATCGACGACGACCTCGCCGCCAACATCTTCGACCTGATGGAGAAGTTCGCCGGGTACGGCTTCAACAAGTCCCACTCCGCCGCCTATGCGCTGCTGGCCTACCATACCGCCTGGCTCAAGCATCACTATCCGGCGCAGTTCATGGCCGCAGTGCTGTCGGCCGATATGCAGAACACCGACAAGGTGGTGACCCTCATCGACGAGTGTCGCGCCATGAAACTGCCGCTGTTGCCCCCCGATGTGAACCGCGGGGAGTACCCGTTCACGGTTTCCGACGACGGCGAGGTCATCTACGGTCTCGGCGCCATCAAGGGGCTTGGTGAAGGTCCGGTGCGCGCCATCATCTCGGCGCGAGAACAGGGCGGAGCCTTCCGGGACCTGTTCGACTTCTGCGCCCGCATCGATCTCAAGCGCATCAACAAGCGTACCCTCGAGGCACTGGTGCGCAGTGGCGCTCTCGATGCGTTGTGCGATGAGGAGAGCCTGGGGCGCCGGCGCGCGGTCATGCTGGCGGCCATGGAGGAGGCGGTGCGGATGGCCGAGCAGCAGAACCGCAACCTCGACAGCGGCATGGCGGACCTGTTCGGCGAGGCGTCGCCGGCTCCCGTGGTGGCCACCGGTTACGCCGGTTATCGTCAGGTGCCGGCGCTGACCGAACGCGAGCGGTTGCGCAGCGAAAAGGACAGTCTCGGCCTGTATCTCACCGGCCACCCGGTGGACGAGTACGCCGACGAACTGCCGCACCTGGTGTCGGGACGTATTGCCGACCTCAAGCCGGGCAAGGACAAGCAGCGCATCGCCGGTATGGTGGTGGCCATGCGTACCATCAAGACCCGCCGTGGCAGCATGGCGGTGCTGACCCTGGATGACCGCAGTGCCCGCATCGAAGGCGTCATTTTTGCTGACATGCTGCGCGACATCCAGGACAAGCTCGCCAGGGACGCGCTGGTGGTGGTGGAAGGCGAAGTGTCCGAGGATGACTTCAGTGGCGGCTTGCGCATTCGTGTAGACTCGGTGTCGACGCTGCTCGAGAGCCGCAGCGCCCGCCTGCGCGAGATTGTCGTGGGCATCGGCCAGCAGCAGCTCGACGAGCAGGGCGCCGATCGGCTGCAGGAAGTGCTGGAGCCGTTCCGCCAGGGCCGTTGCCCGCTGCGTATCCGGTACTGCCATCAGCAGGCCGAGGGCGACATCCTGCTGGGTGAAGACTGGCGGGTGCAGCCGGAAGATGAATTGCTGCATCGGCTGAGAGAAGCCTTCGGGTTTGATAAAATCTCCCTCCGGTATTAATTTGACAGTCGTCGAGGGGCCGGCTGCCGCCTGTGGACCGCAGCGCGAACTGACGTCACTGAGGAAACAGTAACCACAATGAACCTGAACTATCTGGATTTCGAACAGCCCATCGCCGAGCTGGAAGGCAAGATCGAAGAGCTGCAACTGGTCGGCAACGACAATTCGCTCAATATTGCCGACGAGGTGGCCAAGCTGCGCGAGAAGTCGCGCAAGCTGACCGAGAGCATCTATTCCAACCTGAGCTCCTGGCAGGTGGTTCAGGTGGCGCGTCACCCGCACCGCCCCTACACCATGGATTACATCCGCCACATGTTCGACGACTTCGACGAGCTGCACGGTGACCGCCGCTTCGGCGACGACAAGGCCATCATCGGTGGTGTCGCGCGGCTTGATGGCCGCCCGGTCATGGTGATCGGCGAGGAGAAGGGGCGCGGCGTCAACGAGAAGGTCTACCGCAATTTCGGCATGCCCAAGCCGGAGGGCTACCGCAAGGCCCTGCGGCTGATGGAGATGGCCGAGCGCTTCAAGCTGCCGGTGCTGACGCTGATCGACACCCCCGGCGCCTATCCGGGCATCGACTCCGAGGAGCGTGGCATCAGTGAGGCCATTGCCCAGAATCTCGCCGTCTGCTCCCGCCTGCGTACCCCCATCATCTGCACCGTGATCGGCGAGGGCAGCTCCGGCGGCGCCATCGCCATCGGCGTCGGTGATCATCTCAACATGCTGCAGTACTCCACCTACTTCGTCATCTCTCCCGAGGGCTGTGCCAACATCATCTGGAAGACCTCCGAAAAGGCGCCCGATGCCGCGCAGGCCATGGGGGTCACCTCCAAGGTGCTCGAGGATCTCGGTATCGTCGACGAAACCATCCCCGAGCCGCTGGGCGGAGCTCACCGCGACCTCGAGGCTATGTGTGCCTCCCTCAAACAGCGCCTGATTGCCCAGGTAGACCGCCTCAACGCCATCGATCTGGATGAGCTGCTGGATCGCCGCTTCCAGCGCCTGATGGCCTACGGGCAACCCTGATCTCCCGTGGGCATCGCCCACCGGTCATCGTGATCGACCCCGCCCGACTGGTGGCTGCGCACCCCGAGTTGGGGGAAGCGCGTCGCCTCTGGGTGGCCTACAGCGGCGGCCTCGACTCCACGGTGCTGCTGCACCTGGTGCGGGCTGCCTTTCCCGATGTCCCCCTGTGTGCCATCCATGTCAACCATCGGTTGTCCCCCTTTGCCGACCAGTGGCAGCGGCACTGTGCCGCGCGGTGTCTCGCATGGAACATCGCTCTGGTGACGGAGGTGGTCGGTTTGGGTGCCGGCGGTGTCGAAGCCGCCGCAAGGCAGGCGCGCTACGAGGCGTTTGAGCGGCACCTGGGCAACGGGG
>JBJHAZ010000261.1:0-3728 GCA_050485225.1 Gammaproteobacteria bacterium | reverse complement strand
CCTCCTGCTGCAGCCAACGGGCGCGACTGCGGGCGTGAAAGACCATCATCAACGATACCGCCGCGAACAGGGCCACGGCCAGAAAGCCGATAAACCCGGAAAAAATCGTGCGCCGGTACCAGTCGGCCAGCACCGCGCGCTTGCCCAGGCCCACCGACACCGCGGTACCGCTGGTTGGCTCAAAGGTGAGAAAGATAAAACGGGGAATCCCGTCGAGCAGCACCTCACCGCTCACCTCGGCGCGCATGTCTTTCTTGGGACCGGTGACAAAGTGGGCGGAAGAAAAGTTCTGCCCAAACTGGCTCGGATTGAAGGGATAGCGAGCAATGGTCGTACCCTCGGCACTGAGCACCGACACAAGGCCTTCTTCACCGAGATCAAGCGTTTCATAGAGGCCCGTCAGACGATCCAGCGCCAGCCCGGCGGCCACTGTGCCGCCGAAGCTGCCGTCCGGGCCCTCGATGCGCCGCGATACCGATACCACCCACTGGTCCGGCGCGCCGGCCCCCCGCCGATTGTGGGGCGGCCCCACATACAATTCGTTGGTGGGCTGATCACGGAGCGCAACAAAACCGGGGTAGTCCGCAAAGTCATGAGCAGCCAGTTCCTGCGAGGACAGTTCACTGGAAGAAGCCACCATGCGCCCGTCGGGGCCGATCACATGCAGGGCATAGGCAATCAGGGATGCATCCCTGCGCGTACGCAAATAATCGGAGAGGGCCTCCGGGGACAGGTCGGGTCGGCGGGCTATTTCCTCCACCACCGACGCGAGCACATAGTCCAGTGCCCGCAGAGTCTGGCCGGTGTGCTCGGCCAGCGAATGCGCCAGATTGCCGGCGTCCTGATAGGCCGCCTCGATGACACGGTTGCGATCGCTTATCGCCTGCAGGGTGATGGCGCCGGTAATCACGGCAGCGAAGATCAGGTTGGCGACGATGATCAGCTTGCTCAAGGCGGCTCCTTGACGTACCTGTTATTGTTGATTCGTGATGGAACCCCGCACCCACCCGATAATGCAACCCCCAGGCGCTCGCCGTGCTGCCTCGGGCGCCCAACGGCAAAAAGCCATACGGTCAGCCCCAGCGGCCGTACGTCGCGCAGCGGGTGCCTTAAAGTTCCCGCTGGGTTATCGTGGAGTGTACAGTTCCTCGACACACCTTCCCAGGCACAGCCGATCTCGCCCATGACATCGATCCAGGATCCCGGTCCGCAGCAGGACGCTGGTTTTTTCCGGACACTGTTCGAAGCCGCACCCGACAAGATGGTGGCCCTGACCCCCGTCGACTACCGGGTTGTGGCGGTTACCGACAGTTATCTGCGCGCCACCCACACCACCCGCGAGCAACTGGTGGGCCAGCGGTTGTTCGACGTGTTTCCCGACAACCCCGAGGACCCGACCACCGATGGCAGCCAGCGGCTCAAGGAATCCCTGCAGCGGGTGATCGACCTCGGCTGCCGCGATGTGATGGCACCACAACGCTACCCGGTGCCCCGTGCGACGGCCACGGGCATCGAGTACGAGGAGCGCTACTGGAGCGTGATCAACACGCCGGTACTTGATGAGCAGGGCAAGGTGCGCTACGTGATCAACCGCGCCGAGGATCTCACCCCGCTGCTGGCGAACAATCAGCCGTCGGATACCGGCGTCACCATAGCGCCAGCCGAAGCCAGGCGGCGGGCGCTGGAACTGGAAGTGGCGCTGCGCGAGCGGGAATTGCGAGATGTCCAGGACCAGCTGGTGTTTCGTGAATCGAGCCTGCGCGCCGCCCAGCGCCTGTTGGGGTTGGGCCTGTGGCAGATCGACCTGGCCACCGGAAGAATCCGCCTCTCCCAGAGTGCGCGAACCCTGCTCAACATCGGCCCGAACGACGCCAATCCACTGGAAGAACTGCTGTTCGACCCGGCCCTGTCGAGCGGGAAGGACCCAGAGTCCACCCGGCAGTTCCAGCAATGGCTGACCTCGCCACCCCGGCAGGTGGAATTTCGTCGCCGGATCACCCTGCCCGACGGTTCCGTGCGCCACCTTCACGGCAGCGGTGAGCTTATCGACACCACGGAAGGCCGTTTCATGGCCGGTGTCATGCAGGACATCACCCGCCAGGTCAACGATGCCGCCAGCCTTGCCAGCGCCGAAAACCTGCAGCGCATGGCAGGCGAGGTGGCGCGCATTGCCGGCTGGCGCGTGGATCTGAAAACCGGCCAGAGCCACTGGGCCGACGAACTGTGGGATATCTACGAACTCGCGAAGGGTCCGCGCCCGGCCATGAGCCAACTGTTTCTGCCCGGCGATCGCGATCGCCTGCGAGCCAGCTACGACCGGTGTCGCAACGAAGCAATCCCCTTCGACGACACCTTCCAGCTCACTTCCGGGCGCGGCAACCACCGCTGGGTGCGCATCGTGGCGGAGCCGGAATTCGACGAACGCGGCCAGGTCATCGCGATCCAGGGCGCCGCCCAGGATGTCTCCACCCAAAAGCGCCAGGAGAAGATTCTGCGCGAGCGGGTCAAGGAACTGGATTGCCTGCACCGCACCTCGGTGATCCTGGCCGACTCGGAGCGGGAAGCGGGGGCGCTGCTCGGCGAGCTGGCCAACATCATTCCCCCGGCCATGCTGTTCAGCGACAGCAGCGTTGTGCGCATCTGCTTCGGCAACGAGGAATACCGCAGTCGCCACTGGCGCGAGACGGCCCTCGCCATTCGCGCCGACATCCGGCACAGCGGCAAGCTCGCCGGGTGGATCGAGGCCGGCTATCCCCAGACCCACTACGAGGACCCGCCACGCCGCATCTTCTTCCTCGACGAAGAGCGCCACATGCTCGATGCCATCGCCCGCCAGATCGGCCAGGTCATGGACAACCGCGAGGCCACCCGCCGCCTGGCACAGGCCCAGCGCATGGAGGCCGTGGGGCAGCTCACCGGCGGCATCGCCCACGACTTCAATAACCTGCTCACCGTCATTCTCGGCAATGCCGAGCTGCTGAAGGAGGCACTGGAACAGCACCCGCAACTGGGCCGACTCGCCGAAATGGTGTCACTGGCGGCCGACCGCGGCGCCGAACTCACCAGTCGCCTGCTGGCCTTTGCACGCCGTCAGGCGCTGGAACCGGAGGTGGTAGCGGTGGAGCGGATGGTGTCGGAACTCGAACCCCTGCTGCGCCGTACCCTGACCGGCAATATCGACCTGGCGATCTGCTGCCCACCGGACTTGTGGTCAGCGGAAGTGGATCCGGTACAGCTCGAAACGGCCCTGCTCAACCTGGTCATCAACGCCCGGGACGCCATGCCCGAGGGCGGTCAGCTGAGCATCGAAGTCGGCAATACCCGGCTCGAGCGGACCTACACCGACCTGTTCGAGGACCTCGTGCCCGGCGAGTACGTGGTGCTCGCCGTGACCGATACCGGCACCGGCATGACCCCGGACGTGCGCCAGCACGCCTTCGAGCCTTTCTTTACCACCAAGGACACCGGCAAGGGCTCCGGACTGGGGCTGTCGATGGTGTACGGTTTCGTGAAACAGTCCGGTGGCCACGTGCAGCTCTACTCGGAGCCAGGAGAAGGCACCACCGTGCGCATCTACCTGCCGCGCAGCGGCGCCACCGCAAGCCGTGGGGAGCCGGTGGCCGAGCCCGCCCCGGAGCAGGGCCGCAACGAGCACATACTGGTGGTGGAAGACGACGACATGGTGCGCACCCACGTACTCGGCCTGCTGCAGTCGCTGGGCTATCGCA
>JBJHAZ010000260.1:1830-3789 GCA_050485225.1 Gammaproteobacteria bacterium | reverse complement strand
TCTTTTTCGCCATTCCCCTGGCGACGCTGGTAAAGGCGCTCTATAACGCCTGGCCCCGCAAGGAGCCACCGCCACCGATACTGGACAAGCCCGTACTTAAATAAACCGTGTTGCTGTAAAAGAGAGGATCCATGAGAACGCTGTTGTGCAGCCTGTTGCTGCTGGCTGGCTGTGTGTCTACCGTATGGGCCGACCCGGTCGAGTTTCGTGCCGAGGATATTGTCCGCAGCGAGGCGGACAGTCGCGAATACCGCTACCTGCGGCTCGACAATGGCCTGCAGGTCATGCTGGTGTCCGATCCGGACAGCGAGAAGGGTGCGGCCTCTCTCGATGTGAACATCGGCTCTGCCCAGAACCCGGCCGAACGCCAGGGGCTGGCCCACTTCCTGGAGCACATGCTGTTTCTCGGTACCGAGCGTTACCCGGATCCGGCGGAGTACCATGCGTTCATCTCCGGCCATGGCGGCAGCCACAATGCCTTCACCGCCATGGAGAACACCAATTATTTCTTCGACATCGCGGCGGATCAGCTCGAGCCGGCCCTGGACCGGTTCTCCCAGTTCTTTGTGGCGCCCCTCTTCAACGAGGAGTATGTCGAGCGGGAAAAGCACGCGGTCCACTCCGAGTTCCGGGCGTCCATTCGCGAGGACAGCCGGCGCTTCATGGACGCCCTGTCCGAGGTGGTCAACCCCGAGCACCCCTTCGGTCAGTTCACCGTCGGGAACCTGGACACCCTCGATGGCGATGTGCGCAGTGACCTCCTCGACTTCTACGAGCGTTACTACAGTGCCCGCTACATGGCGCTGACGGTGGTGGGCCCCCAGAGTCTTGATGAGCTTGAACAGATGGCCGTGCCGCGCTTTGCCGAGGTTCGCGGCGACGAACCCGAGCAGCCCGCCGCCACTCCGGAGATCTTCGAGGAAGGACGGTTGCCGCTGTTGCTGCAGGTGCGGCCCGAGCGCGAGATGCGGCGCGTTTCACTGCTGTTCCCCATGCCCTCTCAGCAGCCCTATCTGAGGCAGAAGCCGCTGGCCTATCTCGCCAACCTGGTCGGTCATGAAGGGGAGGGCAGCATCCTCCATCTGCTCAAGACCCGGGGTTGGGCCGAAAACCTCAGTGCCGGCGAAGGCCGGGCCACCCGCGATGATGCTTTCTTTCAGATCGATATCGGCCTGACGGAAAGCGGCTATCGCAACGTCTGGTCGGTGGTCGATCTGGTGTTTGCGGGTATCGACCGACTCGGCCGGGAAGGCATTGAGGAATGGCGCTATCAGGAGCAATCGCAGCTGGCCGAACTCGCCTTCCGTTATCAGGAGGCGACCTCGTCAACCGGCGCGGCGATCCGCATGTCGTCGAACCTGCACCACTACGACTACCGGGAAGTGCTGCGCGGTCCGGCTACCCTGGAGGGCTATGACGAGACGTTGATCCGTCGCCACTGGGAGCGGTTGCGGCGTGACAATGTACTGGTATCCCTGATGGCGCCGGATGTCGAAACCGATCGGGTAAGCCATTTTTACGGTACGCCCTACGCCATTTCGGCCCTCGAATTCCCCCGTCAGCGAGCGGCGCAGAAGCGCCTGGCTCGACAGTTGCAGTTGCCGGAGCCGAACCCTTTCGTGCCCGGCGATCTCGCGCTGGCCAATGACGAGAGTACCGCGACGGAGGTGCCCCGGCTGCTGGAAACACCGGAGGGCGGTCGTCTCTGGTGGCACGGCGATGGCCGGTTCGCCGTGCCCAAGGGGCACGTGAACCTTCACATCCGCCAGCCACGCCTGGCCGAGCCCTCGGATATCGCCGCTCGGGCGGTGTTGCTCGAGATGGTTCGCGATGAACTCAACGCCGAAACCTATCCGGCGCTGCTGGCCGGCCTTTCCTACCGCTGGCAGGCCACTCGCGAAGGCGTGATGCTGCTCACCGAGGGTTTCAGTGATCGTCAGGCCGTCTTCATGGATACGC
>JBJHAZ010000260.1:0-1820 GCA_050485225.1 Gammaproteobacteria bacterium | reverse complement strand
GCTGACCGGGGCGCTGGAACCCGAGTGGTCCGAGGCTCGCTTCGAGCGGGTGCGGACGGAGCTGGAGCGCTCCGTGCGTAATCGCGCGCTCAACCCCCCCTACATTCAGGCGCTGTCGCGCATGCGTACCGCCCTGGCACCCGGTCAGGCCGAGGATGCGGAGCTGGCCGAGGCGCTGGCGCGGCTCGAACTGGGTGACGTGCGACGTATGCATGAGCGCGTCTTCCGTGATGGTCAGCTCGACATGCTGGTGGCGGGGAATTTCCGGGAAACCGATGCCGAGGCGCTGTTCGCCCTGGCCGCAGAACGTTTGGGCAAGGCGACCGAATCCCTGCCCAGGCAGCGTTCAGTGGCCCGGCTCTCCGGCAGTCAGCAGTTGTATCACGCCCTGCAGCACGGCGACGTCGCCTACATCCGTTATCTGCAGGGTCGCGACGACTCCCTGCAGGAGGCTGCTGTTTTTGCCGTGCTGCAGCGTCTGCTGCAGCCGCCCTTCTTCCACTCGCTGCGTACCGAGCAGCAGCTGGGGTACGTGGTCACCGTGGCCGACAGTGGTATGGACCGGGTGCCGGGGCTGGCCTTTGTGGTGCAGTCGCCCACCGCGTCGGCGGCAGCGATCGACGGCGCGGTCGATGAGTTTCTGGAGGCCATGGACGCCTATGTCGACGAACTGGACCCGGCCGGCCTCGAGCGGTATCGGCAGGCGGTGCTTACCGGCCTGCGGGAGCGGCCCAGAAACCTGTCCGAGCAGACCGGCCGCTTTCGGGCGAGTATCGAGCTGGAGGAGCTGGACTTCGATCGCCGCGAGCGGCTGATGGCCTTGCTGGAGTCTCTCGAACTGGCCGATGTGCACGACCTCTGGCAGGAGCTGCGCGCCGGCGATCTCGGGTCGCTTCTGGTGGTGGCGGCCGAGGACAACACGCTGTCGCTGCCGGAAACCCTGCTGATCGAGGACAGTTTCGATCTGTCCCCATGACCGCCGAGAGCCGCCTTCCATTGTTGGCGCGGCGGCTCTTTGGTATGATTTTGTAAATTTACTACAAAGGCACTGGTGCCCGGGTTCGCGACCGAGGGTTCTGTCGTGCAAGCCGTGTACCGCAGATCTTCATCTACAAGGACCGGACCCGTTATGCACGATGACATCGACCCCCAGGAAACCCGCGAATGGCTGGATTCCCTTGACGCGGTAATCCAGCATCACGGGGAGGAGCGCGCGGACTTCCTGCTGCGCCAACTGGTGGACCGGGCGGTGCGTTCAGGTTTCGGCGCTGCCCATGCTCTGACCACGCCGTACTGCAACACCATTCCGGTACACAAGGAACGCCGCATGCCCGGCGACCTGTTCATGGAGCGCCGCATCCGCTCCCTGATCCGTTGGAACGCCATGGCGATGGTGGTGCGCGCCAACAAGCGTCACCCCGGCCTCGGCGGACACATTTCCAGCTTCTCCTCTGCCGCCACGCTTTACGATGTGGGCTTCAACTACTTCTTCAAGGGCAGCGAGAGCGAGAGTGGTCTGGCCGACCTGATCTACTATCAGGGTCACAGCGCGCCGGGCATCTACGCCCGCTCCTTCCTCGAAGGTCGTATCGACGAGGAACAGCTCGACAACTTCCGTTGCGAAGTGGACGGCAAGGGCCTGTCCTCCTACCCCCACCCGTGGCTGATGCCCGATTACTGGCAGTTCCCCACCGTATCCATGGGGCTCGGTCCGATCCAGGCCATCTACCAGGCGCATGTGATGCGCTATCTCTCGGCCCGAGGGCTGATGCCACGCGGTGATCGCAAGGTCTGGGCGTTTCTCGGCGACGGCGAGTGCG
>JBJHAZ010000259.1:0-3790 GCA_050485225.1 Gammaproteobacteria bacterium | reverse complement strand
AATGTTTTTCTCAAAAAACCCTTCCAATCCCGGCTCCGCTTCCAATCCGCTTGCGCGTCGTCTTCAGCAGAGGCGCGCATTCTACTGCCTTTTCAAAATGCGTCAATACGCGCGCCACACTTTTTTACAACTTTTTTACAAAAGGCCGTCCGAAGGCCTTTCGGAGCAGTCTCGACGGGGCGGCACACTCGCCAGCCTGCCCCCATCGCGTCAGACCAGCTCCAGCAAATGGTACTTTTTCTTGCCCAGCTTGATGAGGTAGTAACCACCATGAGCGGCTCGATCCGGCGCCAGCACACTATCCACGGCGGCATTGTCATCAAGGCCGAGCGCCCGACCATTCACCTCGACCGCATTGCGGCCAAGAGCATCCTTTACCTGCTTGCCGGACGGCGCCATCCCCATGTCGCTCAGCAGCTGGGTCAGACTCGGCGGCAGCTCGCCGCGCGCGAGGCTGCTGTAGGGCATGCCGTCGAGCTTCAACTGGGCGAAGTCGCGGTCGGTGAGACGCCCGATGGCATCGCCACCGCTGAACAGGTTGGCGGTGATGCGCTCCACGGACTCCAGCGCTGCCTCACCGTGTACCGTCCGGGTGACCTCCCGTGCGAGGATTTTCTGAGCCTCTGGCCGTCCGCCGCTGGCGGCATCGGCCTCCTCGATGGCGCTGATTTCGGTGACGTCGAGAAAAGTGAAGTAGCGAAGAAACTTGTAGACATCCGCATCGGCGGTGTTGAGCCAGAACTGATAGAAGGTATAGGGCGAAGTCCGGCCGGGGTCAAGCCAGACGGTGCCGCCCTCGGTCTTGCCGAACTTGGTGCCGTCAGCCTTGATCACCAGCGGCAGTGTCATGCCGAACACCTGGGCGCCATTCATGCGCCGGGCCAGGTCGATGCCCCCGGTAATATTGCCCCACTGATCCGAGCCACCCACCTGGATACTGCAGCCGTAACGCCGGTTGAGTTCGGCGAAATCGTAGGACTGCAACAGCATGTAGGTGAATTCCGTGTAGGAGATACCCTCACCCTCTCGCTCGATGCGCTGGCGTACCGACTCCTTCTGGATCATCGCATTGACGGCGAAGTGCTTGCCCACGTCCCGCAGAAATTCGAGCAACCGCAGCTCCCCGGTCCAGTCCAGGTTGTTGACGACCCGGGCCGGGTTGCTGCCCGAGAAGTCCACGAACTGCTCCACCTGGGCACGGATACTGTGGGTCCATTGGGCGACCACATCGGCGGTATTGAGGTTGCGCTCCTGGGCCTTGAAGCTGGGGTCGCCCACCAGGCCGGTGGCACCACCCACCAGCGCTATCGGCTGGTGACCGGCCAGCTGGAAGCGTCGCAGCGCCAACAGTGGCACCAGATGGCCGATGTGGAGGCTGTCGGCCGTCGGGTCAAAGCCGCAATACAGCGTGCGCGAGCCCGCACCAATATGATGCAAAAACTCATCCCCACCGGAGTACTGGGATACCAGACCGCGGGCATCTAGGTCGTCGAAGAGGGATTTGTCTCGCTGCATCATGGGGTTAGTCCACCTGGAACGCCGGAAAGAAGGCGCAAACCTTACAATATCGCCACACAAAAACAAGCCTGCGGCGCCTCGTGTGGCCAGATCCCTTTACATCGGCCCGCAGTTTGCGTTACAAACGCCGGGTTCGAACAAAATACAACAGATCATATATAGCCATTGGCCATGCTCAAACATCTTCTGACTGTCCCCGCAAAACTGCGGGCAACCGTGGGCCTGATGCCCAAAACCCATCTCGCGGCAGTGGCGGGGATCTCTCTCACGCTCGCAGCCTCGCTGGCCTTCCTGCCCGGCGACGGCTCGGACGCTGCCGAGTCGGTATTCAGCGGACCGACCATCGACGATGTGCGGGTGACCGCGCAGCGCCGGGACACTGAGCTCGACATACCATCCCCGGAAGCGGCGCTGGCCGCCGAACTGACCTGGCAGGTGGAGCAGATTCGCAGCGGCGACAACCTCACGCGGGTTTTCCAGCGCGTCAATCTCGGTTCGGTCGACGTCCACGCGGTCGTCGACCCGAACCCCGACGCACGGGCACAACTGGCACGGATTCGACCGGGCCAGGAGATCCATTTCGGCCTCGACAGCGACGGCCAGCTGCAACAGCTACGCTACCAGCGCTCGGCGCTCGAAACACTCGTGGTCAGCCGGGGCGAGGATGGCTTCGCCGCCGCCACCGAAATGCGCGAGCCGGAGGTCGTGACCGCCTACCGCGAAGGCATCATCACCAGCTCCCTGTTTGTGTCCGGCCAGCGCGCCGGCATGCCCCATCAGGTGATCATGGACCTGGCCACCATCTTCGGCTGGGACATCGATTTTGCACTGGATATCCGCCAGGGTGACTACTTCACGGTCACCTATGAGGAGAAGATGATCGACGGCGAGCGGGTCGGCACCGGGGCCATTCTGGCGGCGACCTTCAGCAACCGTGGCGAACTCTATCGCGCGGTGCGCTATGTGGACGGGGACGGCCACACCCACTACTACACGCCGGACGGCATGAGCATGCGCCGCGCCTTCCTGCGCACGCCGGTGGATTTCACCCGCATCAGCTCCAACTTCAACATGCGCCGACTGCACCCCATCACCAATACGGTTCGGCCCCATCGCGGCGTCGATTACGCGGCGCCCACGGGCACGCCGGTCTACGCCGCCGGTGACGGGCGTGTGGTGGCCTCCGGCTACACCAACGCCAACGGCAACTACGTGGTCATCCAGCACGGCGAACGCTACACCACCAAGTACCTGCACCTACACCGCCGCAGCGTCAAGGTGGGTGACCGCGTCGCCCAGGGCAAGCAGATCGGCACTGTCGGAGCCACCGGGATGGCTACCGGCCCTCATCTGCACTATGAGTTCCTGGTCGAAGGTGTCCACAAGAACCCGCGCACCGTGGATCTGCCCGAGGCCCTGCCGATCGAGGGCGAAGAGCGCACCCGCTTCCTGCGCCAGACTCGACCGCTGATTCAGCAACTGGCGGCCTTTACCGCGGAATCCTCCCAGATCGAGCTGGCCTCGCTCGACCTGATCACCAACGAGGGCTGACGTCATTCGCTTTCCCGCGCCGGAGAGCCACCTCTACATCGGCCTGATGTCCGGCACCAGCGCCGACGCTCTCGACGGCGCGCTGGTGGACTTCAGCCGCGAACAACAGCCGGTGCTGCTGGCCACCGGGTCGGAGCCCCTGCCGGAATTGCGGCAAGAAATCCACGCTCTGGCGCAACCCGGACACAACGAAATCCACAGACTGGGACGGCTCAGCCAGCAACTGGCACGACTGTCTGCCCGCGTGGTGGCGAGCCTGCTGGAGCGCAGCGGCCGCAAGGCCCATGAGATTGCCGCCATCGGCAGCCACGGCCAGACCATCCGCCACGAACCACCGGGGCACAGCCCGCACCCCTTCACCCTGCAGATCGGCGACCCCAGCACCATCGCAGAACTCACCGGCATCACCACCGTGGCCGACTTCCGCTGTCGCGACATGGCCGCCGGCGGACACGGCGCGCCGCTGGCACCGGCCTTCCACCGCGCGGTATTCGCCGCGGCCGCTCCCTGCGCCGTGGTGAATATCGGCGGCATGGCCAACATTACCCTGCTGCCTGGCGATAGCTCCCTCAGCGGCTTCGATACCGGCCCGGGGAACTGCCTGATGGATGACTGGACACAACACCACCTGGGGCAGGCGTTCGACCGGGATGGTCAATGGGCCTCCGGGGGGTGCGTGGCGCCGGCATTGCTGGCGTCCCTGCTGGGCGACCCCTACTTT
>JBJHAZ010000258.1:0-3810 GCA_050485225.1 Gammaproteobacteria bacterium | reverse complement strand
TCGTGGCGCAGAAAGTCGCCGATGGCATTGCCGAAGCCGGGATGGGCAATCCAGTGCAGCGAGCAGGTTTCCACCGGCTCGAAGCCGCGCAGCAGCTTGTGTTCCCCCTGGGCGCCGGCGTCGAAGCGTTGCAGGCCCTGCTTGATGGCGAAGTCGATGCCCTGATAGTAGCAGGCTTCGAAATGCAGGAAGTCGTACTCGGCGAGGCAGCCCCAGTAGCGCCCGTACAGGGTGTGGGTGTCGTGAAAGAACAGCGACGCGGCGACGATGCGGTCCTGGTCGCGGGCGCAGACCATCATCACCCGGTCGCCCAAGGTCTCGCCGAGGCCCTGGAAGAACGCCTCGTTGAGGTAGCCGAGGCTGCCGTTGCGCTTGAGGTAGGTGTCGCTGTAGAAGCGGTGAGACAGCGACCAATGGTGGGCGGTGATGTCGCTGCCGCGCAGGCGTCCCAAAGCCAACCCCTGCTCGGCCACCTTGCGCCGCTCCCGGGCGATGGACTTGCGCTTGCGGGAAGTCATACGGTCGAGAAAATCGTCGAAATCCCGGTATCCGGCATTGAACCAGTGGTATTGCACGCCCCGGCGCCGCTGCAGGCCCCGATCCTCGAGGCCGGCGGCCAGGTCGGCCTCGGGAAACAGCACGTGCCAGCTCGACAGCTCCAGCCGCAGGGCTTCGGCGGTGACGGTTTCCACGAGTCGATCCAGCGTGCGGTCATCCAGCGCGCCCAGTACCCGCGGACCGGTGGCGGGGGTGAAGGGGATGGCGGTGAGCAGTTTGGGGTAGTAGCGCTGGCCGTGGCGGCGGTAGGCGTCGGCCCAGGCCCAGTCGAACACGTATTCGCCCATGGAGTGACCCTTGAGGTACAGGGGCAGCAGGGTGGACTGGTCGCCCTGTTCCAGCAGCAGGTGGCGCGGCTGCCAGCCGGATTCGGCGCTGACGCAGCCGGTCTGCTCCAGCAGGTCGAGGAAGCCCGGCTCGAGGAACGGCGTGGCGGAGGGGGCGACCGGGCGGTGGTCCGTGTCGTTCAGTTGGGCAATGCGGTCGAGAAATCGGTGGCTCACGGGTATCCGGTCGGATGGTGATACTCAGGGTTGAGTACCCGATGTTACCCGGTTGAGCGGAAAATGGCAGATGAAACGGCTGCCCTTGCTGAGCGTGCTCTGGATTTCCAGCCGGGCGTCGTGGCGGTTGAGGGCGTGCTTGACGATGGCCAGGCCCAGCCCGGTGCCGCCGGTGCCCGAGGAGCGGCTGGATTCGACCCGGTAGAAGCGCTCGGTGAGCCGGGGCAGATGCTTCGGGTCGATGCCTATGCCGTTGTCGCTGACGGTGACGCGCAGCTCCTCGTCCAGTTCGACAGTGACGCGGATGCGTACGCCGTCGGGGTTGTGGCGCACCGCGTTGACCACCAGGTTGCTGAACACGCTGGTGAGTTCGCTGGCCTGGCCGAGGAGTTCCACCGGCATTGGGCAGTCGAGTTCGATGGTAAAGCGGTCGTCGGCGATGCTGCGTGCCTCGGCGACGATCTGCTCCAGCATCGGCTGCAGGGCGACCGGTTTCGGGTCGGTGCGGGCGTCGAGAGATTCCATGCGCGACAGCATAAGCAGGTCGTTGGCGAGGTTATTCATGCGGCCGGTCTGCTGGCTCATCTGGGTGATGGCCCGCTGCCAGGTGGGCGAGAGTTCGCTGGCGGCGTCTTCGAGGGATTCCAGATAACCGGACAGCACCGTCAGCGGGGTGCGCAGCTCGTGGGAGATGTTGGCCACGAAGTCCTTGCGCATGTTCTCGAGCTGGCGCAGGCGGGTGACATCCCGCACCACCACGACGATCTCGCCGTCGCCGAACACGGCGGCCGAGAACAGCAGCGAGGTGCGGTCATCGGCGGCCAGCAGCTCCAGCGTGTGGTCGAAGTGCCGCTGCTGGATGAACTCGAGAAAGGCCGGGTCGCGGACCAGGTTCGTGATGGGTTGGCCGCGGTCGTCCTTGCGCAGATGCAGCAGATTGCCGGCGGCGGGGTTGAACCACTCCAGGGTGCCGTCCCGGTTGAGGGTGAGCATGCCTTCGTCCAGCGCCGCCGTCAGCAGCACGATGCGCTCGGTGAGCGCGCGCAGGCTGGCCTCGGTGGTGCGGTTCTTCTTGCGCTGGCGGTAGAGGTGTTCGGTCAGGTCGTCCCAGATGCCGAGGGAGAAGGGCGGGTAATCGATGGAATCGGAGTCGATCCAGCGCAGCACCTTGCGCACGTGGTGCAGGGACCAGGCCAGGTAGGCGAAGCCCCCCGCCAGCAGGGTCAGGGTGACGTGGTCGAGCAGGCTTCCGACGACCAGCAGGCCAATGGTGATCAGGGCAATACGTTGCAGTTCGGCGCGATAACCTCGGTGCACCTGATCCTCCGGTGGTGGCACAACCGGCGCTCCTCAGCGGGTGGAAAAGCGGTAACCGGCTCCGCGGACAGTCTGTACGAAGCGGTCCTGCCCTTCAAGAGAGAGCGCCTTGCGCAGACGGCGAATGTGGACATCGACGGTGCGCTCGTCCATGTACACATTACCGCCCCACACGTGGTCGAGGATCTGGTCGCGGGAGTAGACCCGCTCCTGGTGGGTGAGGAAGAAGCCCAGCAGGCGGAACTCGGTGGGCCCCATGTCCACCGCCTGCCCGTCGATGTGAACGCGGTGACTGGCGGGGTCGAACTCGAGCTTGTCGACCCGGATCACCTCGTCGGGCAGCTCCGGGGTGACCCGTCGCAGCAGGGCTCGTATGCGGGCAATCAACTCCCGGGGCGAGAAGGGCTTCTGCAGGTAGTCGTCGGCGCCCGCGTCGAGCCCGGTGACCATGCTGTCTTCCTCGGCGCGCGCGGTCAGCATGATGACCGGCACCTTGCTGGTCAGCTCGTTGCGCTTGAGTCGGCGGATCAGCTCGAGGCCGCTGGTGCCGGGCATCATCCAGTCCAGCAGCACCAGGTCGGGGTTGTGATTGATGATCGCGGCATGGGCGTCCTGAGCATTGCTGGCCTGAAGGCAATTGAAGCCAGCCACATCCAGCGCCGTAACGACCATGTCGCGGATGGCGGTTTCGTCGTCGACGATCAGAACGGTTTTGTCACTCATGGCCTGTTCCCGATTTAGTACCTGGCGCAGATTAGATGGCAGCAATGTGTCAGCAATATGACAGGTTGTGCCGCTCCGAGTAAGCTGTTTGCTCCGTCCCGGATTCGCTTGGACAGGCAGCTCGCCCGCTCCTGGTCCATGATTACCCGATATCGGCTGGCCCGCTCGCGCGGTTGGCCCCACCGTTTGCCCCACCCTTTGACTGGTCAGGGAGGTCGCGTCGTCATGGAGCCTTCAGCTCATAGAGAGCCTTCAGCTCGTAAAGAGCCATCAGCTCATGAAGAGCCTTCAGCGGATACCCCTACCGGGGTTCCTCGCACCGCCACCCCGGACGAGGTGGTCGACGCCATCCTGCAGGCCGTGGGCAACGAGATCGTGCTGGCGCTACCCCTGGGCCTCGGCAAGCCGGTCCGCATTGCCAACGCCCTCTATCGGCGCGCGCAGCGCAATCGCTCGCTCAAGCTCCACATCATCACCGCCCTGTCGCTGGTGCCGCCGGTGCCGGGATCCTCGCTGGAGCGTCGGTTTCTCGGCCCCTTTCTCGAGCGACTCTATGGCGATCAGCCCGAACTCGAGTACGCCCGCGACATGGAGGCGGGCAAGCTGCCCGACAACGTCACCGTGTCGGAATTCTTCATGAAGGCGGGCAGTTTCTCCAGGCATTCGGTCCAGCAACAGAACCACGTCTCCACCAACTACACCCATGTGG
>JBJHAZ010000257.1:0-3840 GCA_050485225.1 Gammaproteobacteria bacterium | reverse complement strand
ACAGGCAGGTGGGCACACCAGGCGCGGCCGCGATACAGCACCTCCTGGGTGAAGGCGATCAGGCCGGGAAAGCTCGGAGCGAACAGGCGGCTGGCCGGCAGGGATTCGATTTGCGGCAAGTCGAGCCCCAGCAGGCGGCAGGCCTCCCGATTGCCGGTGACCACTCGATCCGTGGATGGATCGAGTACCAGTTGCGCCGTGGCGGAATCCTGGAACAAGTGCTCACTCCGTGGCAGAGCGTCGGCGGTCGACGGTGCTGCGGCATGGCCGGACAAGTGCCGGGTGGTGCGAGTGTTGGCCTGATCCATGGGCGGGGTTCGCTCGTCAGAGGGCATGGTTGCCTTGTTCGACTCAATAAACGGTTCGATTCGATAAACGGTTCGATTCAATAAACGCGCCAGGTTTTACGAAAACTCGTCAAGTGGCCTACGAACGATCGTGAATTACGAAAAACGATAAACGCCGGCTTCGGTCGATCGAGTAATAAGTTCAATAAAAACAATGCCCTGTTAGGTTCTTTGCGGTTGGCACGATCGCTGCAATATCCCTGTGGCAACCGTCGGCTCGGTGGACTGGAGCCTCGCAGGTCAGCTGCGCGAGAACGGCGAGGGCAAGCCGGTAGCGCACCACGCCGGCGCAGGGCCGGACCATTCCCGGCGCGAATCCGGAATCGGACAGAAACCGCTTACCCGGCGCCCAACCGGTGCCACCCCTGGAGAGGAGCGAACAGCATGGTCATGAAAAGTCTCGGCAACCCCTTTGACGCGGATACCCGACTCACCCATACCGCCAGCTGCAGCTGCGACAGCTGTGTCGCGGAGCGCGCCAGCCCGGTGGCCCTGAGCGACCGCGAGCGTACCCGCCTGCTGGAGCGTCAGGCGGAGCGCATGGAGCCCATGACGGCGGCGCAGAAACAGGCGCAGAAGCAGGCGTCGGAATCCGGTTTCGCGACCCCGGACGACATGATGGATCGCGCCGTGGAGAGCGCCATTGTGCGCGGCATCTTCGGCCACAACGACAACAGCCGACGTCAATTTCTGAAGTTGATGGGTACCGGCGCACTGGCGGCGGCACTGGGCAGCATATTACCGCTCGACAAGGTCAAGGCGGCGGTGAAGGAGTCCATGGGGCCGCTGGAAAAAACCAAGCTCGCGGTGGGTTTCGTGCCCATCACCTGCGCGACACCGATCATCATGGCCCAGCCCATGGGCTTCTACGCCAAGTACGGGCTCGATGTGGATGTGATCAAGACCGCCGGCTGGGCGGTGGCGCGGGACAAATCCCTCAACGGTGAGTACGACGCCTCCCACATGCTCACCCCGATGCCGCTCGCAATGACCATGGGCGCCGGCTCGCAGGCCGTGCCCTACATCATGCCGGCGGTGGAGAACATCAACGGCCAGGCCATCGTGCTGCACAACAAGCACCGCGACAAGCGCGATCCCAAGGACTGGAAAGGCTTTCGCTTCGGGGTTCCCTTCGAATATTCGATGCACAATTTCCTGCTGCGCTACTACGTGGCGGAGCACGGCCTCGATCCGGATCAGGACATCCAGATCCGCGTGGTGCCGCCGCCGGAGATGGTGGCCAACCTGCGCGCCGAAAACCTCGACGGCTACCTGTCGCCGGACCCCTTCAACCAGCGCGCCGTGTACGAGAACGTGGGCTTCATCCACCTGCTCACCAAGGAAATCTGGGACGGCCACCCGTGCTGTGCCTTCGCCTGCAGCCAGCGCTTTGCGCAGGAGATGCCCAACACCTACGCGGCGCTGTTCCGCGCCATCGTGGACGCCACCCACTACTCCTCCGACCCGAACAACCGCGAGGAAATCGCCAAGGCCATCTCGCCCCGCAACTACCTGAACCAGCCGGAGGTGGTGGTGCGACAGGTGCTGACTGGCCGCTACGTGGACGGCGTGGAGCAGACCATCCACGATGTACCGGATCGCATCGACTTCGACCCCTTCCCCTGGCACTCCATGGCGGTGTGGATTCTTACACAGATGAAGCGCTGGGGTTATGTGCAGGGGGACATCGACTACCAGCGTATCGCCGAGCAGGTGTACCTGGCGACCGATACCGCTGCGGTGATGCGCGATCTCGGCTACGAGGCGCCGGACAAGACCTACAAGACCCACGTGATCATGGGCAAGACCTTCGATTACTCGAAGCCGGAAGAGTACATCGACAGCTTCGCGATCAAGAGGGTCTGACCGATGACGTTGACCATGCGATCAGCCCTGCTGTCCATCGCCCTGCTGGCGGTGGTGCTGGGGCTTTGGGAGGTGCTCAACAAGGCGCCGCTGGCCTCCGGCGAGCTGTCCGAGTTCGAACTGCTGATGGGGTCGGCGGACACCGAGGCGCGGGTGCCGCCGCCCTCCCAGGTGATTCGCCACGCCATCGCCGAACTGAGTAATCCGTTCTACGACGCCGGGCCCAACGACAAGGGCATCGGCATCCAGCTCGCCTATTCACTGTATCGGGTGCTTACCGGCTATTTCGCGGCGGCGCTGATTGCCATTCCGCTGGGCTTCGTGATCGGCATGTCGCCGCTGATGTACAAGGCGCTCAACCCGTACATCCAGGTGCTGCGGCCCATTTCGCCGCTGGCGTGGATGCCGCTGGCGCTGTTCGTGATCAAGGATTCCGAGCAGTCGGCCATCTTCGTGATCTTCATCTGCTCCATCTGGCCCATGTTGCTCAACACCGCCTTCGGTGTGGCGGGCGTGCGTTCGGACTGGGTGCGGGTGGCACAGACTCACGAGTTGAGCCAGATCAAGACCGCCTTCCAGGTGATCCTGCCCGCAGCGGCGCCGACGATTCTCACCGGCATGCGCATCTCCATCGGCATTGCCTGGCTGGTGATCGTGGCCGCGGAAATGCTCGTGGGCGGCACCGGCATCGGTTACTACGTGTGGAACGAGTGGAACAACCTCGACCTCAACAGCGTGATCTTCTCGATCCTGCTGATCGGCATCGTCGGCATGTTGCTGGACATGGCCCTGGCCGGTGTCTCCCGACTGGTCGCCTACAAGGAGTAATGATGAGCAAGCATTTTGTCAGTGTTGAAGGGCTCGCCCGGCATTTTCCCGACAAGGAAAAGGACCTGGTGGTGTTCGAAAACGTGAATATCGGGCTGGAACGTGGCGAGTTCGTCTGCATCATCGGCCACTCCGGCTGCGGCAAATCCACCATCCTGAATGTCTTGGCGGGGCTGGACACGCCCACCCACGGCACCGTGATCATGGACGGCAAGGAGGTCGCCGGCCCGAGTCTTGATCGTGGGGTGGTGTTCCAGAACTACAGCCTCTTTCCCTGGCTTTCGGCGCTCGACAACGTCTGCTTCGGCGTCAAGGCGCGCTGGCCGGACTGGAGCCGCAAGCAGGTGGTCGATCACAGTACCCGATTCCTGGAGATGGTCGGGCTGGGCCACTCGCTGCACCGCAAGCCGTCCCAGTTGTCCGGTGGCATGCGCCAGCGGGTCAGCATCGCCCGCGCCTTCGCCACCAGTCCGAAGCTGCTGTTGCTCGACGAACCCTTCGGCGCGCTCGATGCCCTGACCCGGGGTGTCATCCAGGACGAGTTGCTCAAGATCTGGAGCGAGACCAATCAGACCGTGTTCATGATCACCCACGATGTGGATGAGGCCATCCTGCTCGCCGACCGGGTGCTGCTGATGACCAATGGCCCCGGGGCGCGGGTCGCCGAGTCGGTAAAGATCAGCCTGCCCCGTCCGCGCAACCGCTCCACCATCATCGAACATCCGGGCTACTACCGGATTCGCAACCATCTGGTGAACTTTTTGGTGTCCCGCTCGGCGGATATGGCCGGCAGCGGCAG
>JBJHAZ010000256.1:0-3842 GCA_050485225.1 Gammaproteobacteria bacterium | reverse complement strand
GCACCGGACCCTACTCCGGTGCAGCGGCCGTCTTTCTTTGCAAGTTACGGTTTTTGCAGGTTACTGTCTTTACAGGCTCTGGCCTTTGCACGTTCCCACTACGGCTTATTCCGCGGTTTATTCCGGCTCCCGTGACTCGAACCAGTCCCGGATCTGGGGATCCAGCGGTGGCGGCTCGAGGTCGAGGCCGTCGCCCAGCCGGTCCACCAGCAACTGGAAGCAGGCCACGCGGGCGCGCGACTTGTGGTCGCCGTCAATGCGATGCCAGGGCGCTTGCGCTGTGTTGGTGAGGTTGAACATGTCCTGCTGGGCCTGCTGGTAATCTTCCCGGCGCTCGCGATTGCGCAGGTCCTCGCGCGTCAGCTTCCACTGCTTGGCCGGGTTGTCAAAGCGCTTCTCGAAGCGCTCGAGTTGTTTTTCCGGTGAAACGTCCAGCCAGATCTTCACCAGCTTGATGTGCTCTTCGGTCAGGGTCTGCTCGAACTCGTTGATTTCCCGGTAGGCGCGTTGCCAGCTGTCCCGAGGGGTCAGGCGCTCGACCCGCTCGACCAGTACGCGCCCATACCAGGAGCGGTCGAACACCGCCCAGCGACCCTGGCGCGGTACCCGGCGCCAGAACCGTTGCAGCCAGTGCTCCCGCCGTTCGTGTTCATCGGGCGCGCTGATCGGCCACACCTGGATCCAGCGGGGATCGAGGCACCAGGCCAGCCGTCGGATCAGGCCGCCCTTGCCCGAGGCATCCTGCCCTTCCAGCACGATCACGGCGCTGCGCCCCTGCCGTCCCATCGCCTGATGGATGAGGTTGAGCCGGTATTGCAGGTCCTTGAGTTCCTGTTCCAGCGCCGCCTTGCTCATGGGGCGGGTACCCGCTCGGCCGGAACGTTCAGTCGGGCCTGAATGGTGGTGCCATCACCGGAGTACAGCTGTAGCTCGCCCGTGTCGCCGATGTCGAAGCGGGTGACCTGCTGCAGGTGTTGCAGGAAGCGGTTTTCCAGGGTCATGGCCGGCTCGGCGCAGGCCATCTTGGTGCTCATCAGCGGGCCGATGCTCAACCCCTCGCCACTGAGCTGGTGCTGCCCTGAATAGCGGTTGCAGAAGCCGCGCCCGGCGACCAGTCCGTCGTGAAAGAACTCGAGGGTGCCGACCGCGTCCTCGGGCACCGCCTCGCCGTCGAGGGCGGTCACGGTCCACTCGGCCCCCTGCAGTAGCGATTCCGGCGCACCGGCGCAGCCCTGTGCCAGCGCCTGATCGAGCACCCGCTCGGCGCGGTAGGGGTAGGGCATGCCGGTCATGGTGTCGCGGCACAGCTCCGGGTGGATGTCGAGTACGAGAGTGCCGAGGTCGACGGTGGCAGCGATGCGATGGCCGCCGCCGGGCAGGGCGCTGGACTCGAAGGGTACGGCTTCCGGGTCGGGTGTCTCGGGGGTGCGCAGGGTCAGTTGATCGCGCTCCAGCGATACCAGCCAGAAAGGCTCGTTGCCCCGCGCCTGCAGCGAGGCGGGCAGTTGGCCACGCCGTACGCACTCGGGCCAGGTTCGGCCGGTGATCTGTAGTGTGGCGCTGTCGCCGCGACTCCATAGCCAGGTTTCGTCATCGTCGGGCTTGACGTACTTGGCGCCGGAGGCGGTCACGGTGCGGGTCAGTTCCAGCTGCACCTCCCCGGCCCTCACATGCGCGTCGTCGTCGGACCAGGTGACGGTGATCGGCAGCAGGCCGCAATCCAGCTCCGTGGTGGTGGGGTTGGTGGTCTGCTGTTCGGCGACGCAGCCGGTCAGGCCGAAGGTTGCGGCGGTGAGCGCGAATAAACGGGTCAGGTTGCCGGGCATGGGATTCCCTCCACTGGATTATTGATGTTCGACAACAGCATAGCCGAAGCCGGGCGCGGCGGCGCGGCTCAGGACGAGGATCCCCTGCGGGTGTGGCGGGTGGCCACGGCGGTGAGCGGGTCGTCGGGCCAGGGGTGTTTCGGGTAGCGTCCCTTGAGATCCTTGCGCACCTCGAAATAGGTGTGCGCCCAGAAGTTGGCGAGATCCCGCGTCACCTGCACCGGTCGGCGTGCCGGTGACAGCAGGTGGATGAGCACGGGAACCCGGCCCTCCAGCAGCCGTGGCGTTTCGGTCTGGCCGAACATTTCCTGCAGTTTGACGGCCAGTACCGGTTCGTCGCCGGCGTAGTCGATGGCCAGGCGCGAGCCGCTGGGTACGGTGATGTGGCTGGGCGCGAGGGTGTCGAGCTGGCGGCGCAAGGCCCAGTCGAGACTGTCGAGCAGTCGCTCGCCCAGCGGCAGGCGGTCGAGCTGGTCGAGGCGGTGGATGCCGTCGAGCCAGGGGGCCAGCCAGTGTTCCAGCGAGTCGAGCAGGCTGGTTTCCGTCACCTCGGGCCAGGGATCGCCGAGGTGACGGTGCACCAGCCGCAGCCGCCCCAGCAGCTGGCGGTCCTGGTCGGACCAGGGCAGTGAGCCGCGTCGTCGCACGGCAGCGAGCAGGGCGGTGCGGGTGGCCTCCGGCGACAGGCGCGCCAGTGGGCGACGTTCCAGAATCAGTTCGCCGAGGCCGCGTACCTGTTCACCGACGAGCCGCCCGGCGTCTTCGTCCCACTCGATCCGCTCCCGCCATTCCCGCATCTCGGGGAAGGTGGCCTGCAGTGCATCGGCGTCGATGGCGGTGGCGTGATAGATGCGCGCGCCGCTGGCTCGCCCGTCCAGCTCGAGGGCCACCAGCCAGTCCGCTTGCGCCAGCGCCTGGCTTTCCGGCAACAGCGCCTGTCCGCCACTGGCGAGCTTGAACCGTCCCGGGGCCGTGCGCCGCGCGATCCGGTCCGGAAAGGCGTGGGCCAGCAGCACCGGCAGGGTACTGGTATTGCAGGGCTCCAGACTGCAGCCGACACGGCTGGCCCACTGTCGGGCGGCCCGCCACCAGCGGCCGCGGGCGCCGGCCTCGTCCCGTTTTGGCCGCTGCGCCACAAGGGCGGCCACGTCGATGCCGTCGCCGGGGGCGGCCTCTTCAAGCCAGGCTACCAGCCAGCAGGCGAGGGGCAGTGAATCGAGTTCGGCGGCGGTCTCCAGCAGCGCGGCCAGTCGCGGGTGGGTGGGCCAGCGCGCGCACTGTCGGCCGAAGCGGGTGAGGTGGTGCTGAGCGTCCAACAGGCCGAGGCCGTACAGCAGTTGGCGGCCACTGGCCAGTGCGGCGGCGGGCGGCGGGGTCACCCAGGGCAGCTGGTGCGCCTCGGTGACACCCCAGCGGGTCAGTTCAAAGGCCAGCCCCGCCAGGTCGCCCTGCAGGATCTCGGGTTCGCCGTGGGCCATCAGGGGCTGCTCCCGGCTCCACAGACGGTAGCAATGGCCTTCGGCCTCGCGCCCGGCCCGTCCGCGGCGCTGGTCGGCACTGGCGCGGTTGACCCGGCGCGTATCGAGACGCGTGAGGCCGGAACGCGGCTGGAAAACCGGCACCCGTTCCAGCCCGGCGTCGATCACCACCCGGATGCCCGGCACTGTCAGGCTGGATTCGGCAATGGCGGTGGACAGGATGATGCGTCGCCGCCCGTCCGGGTCGGGCCGAAGCGCGGCCTGTTGCGCGGCCAGGCTCAGCTGGCCGTGCAGCGGTTGGATGTCGATATCCGCGCCGAGCGGGCCGTCACCGAACTGGTCACCAAGCGTACGCTCCAGGCGGCGGATCTCGGCCTGTCCGGGCAGGAACACCAGCAGGTTGCCGGTGTGCCGGTCCAGCGCCTCGCGAATCACCCGGGCGCGATGGGCTTCGTCGCTCTCGCGCGCGGTGGCGGGGCGGTAGTGGGTGGTGACCGGCCAGGCGCGGCCGGGGCAGTCGATCACCGGCGTATCGGCG
>JBJHAZ010000255.1:0-3845 GCA_050485225.1 Gammaproteobacteria bacterium | reverse complement strand
CTTCGGCGGGGTTTTGCGTTGGTGGGCCGGTTGCATGGATAATGACTGTTTACGCGCTGTGGTCGGGGTTGCGTGGCTGGGTGGCATCGTGCGCCCGGGCCTCGACCCCGGCCCCGCCTATTCACCCTCTGTCACTGGAAGCGAATCATGAAACTCGACAATCCCGCACTGCTGCGCAAGCAGCTCTACATCGACGGCCGCTGGGTCGATGCCGACAGCGGCAAGACCTTCGGCGTGCGCAACCCCGCCACCGGACAGGTGATTGTGGAAGTGGCCGACGGCGGCGCCGATGAAACCCGTCGTGCCATCGAGGCGGCCGAGCGAGCGCTGCCCGAGTGGCGCAACAAGACCGCCAAGGAGCGCGCCAACATCCTGCGCAAGTGGTTCGACCTGGTCATGGCGAACCAGAACGACCTGGCCGCGATCCTCACCGCCGAGCAGGGCAAGACCTTGGGCGAAGCCGCCGGCGAGATCGCCTATGGCGCCAACTACATCGAGTGGTTTGCCGAGGAGGCCAAGCGGGTCTACGGCGATATCATCGCGCCGCCCAGCCAGGACAAGCGCATCCTGGTCATCAAGCAGCCGGTGGGCGTCGTCGCCTCCATCACACCGTGGAACTTCCCCAATGCCATGATCGCCCGCAAGGTGGCTCCGGCTCTGGCGGCCGGCTGTACCTTCGTGGCCAAGCCCGCCAAGGAGACCCCGCTGTCGGCCCTGGCGCTGGCAGCGCTGGCCGAAGAGGCCGGCATTCCGGCCGGGGTGTTCAGTGTCGTCTGCGGCAGTTCCTCCCGCGCCATCGGTGGCGAGATGACCGGCAACCCGATCGTGCGCAAGCTGACCTTCACCGGCTCCACCGGTGTGGGCAAGACCCTCATCGAGCAGTGCGCCGCCACCGTGAAGCGTACTTCCATGGAGCTGGGCGGCAATGCGCCTTTCATCGTTTTCGACGACGCCGACCTGGATGCGGCGGTGGCCGGTGCCATGGCCTCCAAGTACCGCAACGCCGGCCAGACCTGTGTCTGTACCAACCGCATTCTGGTGCAGGAGGGCATCCACGATGCCTTCGCCGAGAAGCTGGCCGAGGAAGTGCGCAAGTTCCGTCTCGGCGACGGTGCCGAGTCCGAAACCACCATGGGGCCACTGGTCAACGCCCAGGCCTGCATTGACGTGGACGTGCTGGTGAAGGACGCCATCGAGAAGGGCGCTCAGCCGGTGATAGGCGGCAAGCCCTCCGAACTGGGCGAGTGCTTCTACGAGCCCACCGTGCTGGCCAACGCCACGCCGGACATGCGCCTCTTCAAGGAAGAGATCTTCGGCCCGGTCGCGCCCCTGTTCAAGTTCAGCACCGAGGAAGAGGCGGTGCAGATGGCCAACGATACCGAGTTCGGTCTGGCGGCCTATTTCTATACCCGCGATCTCGGTCGCATCTGGCGTGTGGGCGAGTCCCTCGACTACGGCATCGTCGGCATCAATGAGGGCCTGATCTCCAACGAGATGGCCCCCTTCGGTGGCGTCAAGGAATCGGGTAACGGTCGCGAGGGCTCCAAGTACGGGATCGAGGATTACATCGAGATCAAGTACATGTGTCTCGGCGGTATCTGAGGCCTGACGGGCGCCCCGCCGGGGCGCCCGATTTTCGCTGCAGTTGGGGCTGATACAGGCTGCAGCCGCTAGGACACAGAAACGAAAAAGCCGCGATCCCGAAGGGATCGCGGCTTTTTTGATGTGGCGCACTCGGGAGGATTCGAACCTCCGACCGCTCGGTTCGTAGCCGAGTACTCTATCCAGCTGAGCTACGAGTGCGTGAGGGCCGCCACTATAGGGAAACTGGGCGGATGCGTCAAGCGCCGCACGCGAAAAATATGGGCTTCTCATCCGTCGGTGGCGGTGTCAGGAAGCGAGAACCCGGTGGTAAGCTGAAGGCCGGAGTCGTCAGGAGTATCGGGAATGCGAGTAGGAACGGTCAGGGAAATCAAGGTGCATGAATACCGGGTGGGCTTGACGCCCGCTGCGGTGCGCGAGCTGTGCCGTCTTGGGCACGAGGTGCTGGTCGAGCAGGGTGCGGGCCGAGCCGCGGGCTTTGCCGACGAGGATTACCGGCAGGCGGGTGGCCGGCTGGTCGCCAGCGCTGCCGAGGTGTTCGAGACCGCCGACCTGCTGGTGAAGGTGAAGGAGCCCCAGCCGGAGGAGTGCTCCCTGCTGCGTCGCGACCAGGTGCTGTTCACCTACCTGCACCTCGCTGCCGAGCCGGAACTGGCCCGGCAGCTGATGGAGGCCGGAGTGACGGCGGTGGCCTACGAAACCGTGACCGATCATCAGGGACGCCTGCCGCTGCTGGCGCCCATGAGCGAGGTGGCCGGCCGGATGGCCGTGCAGGCCGGTGCGCATCACCTCGAGATTGCCCAGGGTGGCAGCGGCAAGCTGTTGTCGGGCGTGACCGGGGTGGCGCCGGGCCGGGTGCTGATCATCGGTGGTGGGGTGGTTGGCGACAATGCCGCCCGCATTGCCGTGGGCATGGGGGCGGAGGTCACGATTCTCGACAAGTCCCTCGAGCGTTTGCGCTGGCTCGACGACAAGTATCGGCAGGGCGCCCGTTGCATCCATGCGACGCCGGCGGTCATTGCCGAATACGCGGAATCTGCCGATCTGGTGGTGGGTGCGGTGCTGATACCCGGGGCGGCGGCGCCCCGGGTGCTGGAGCGGGCCGACATTGCGCGGATGCGACCCGGTTCGGTGCTGGTGGATGTGGCGATCGACCAGGGCGGCTGTTTCGAAACCTCCAGGCCCACCACCCACAGCGACCCCACCTATGTCGAAGCGGGCGTGATTCACTACTGTGTCGCCAACATTCCCGGCGCGGTCGCCCGCACCGCGACCAAGGCGCTCGGCAACGCGACCCTGCCCTTCGTGCTGGCGCTGGCCGAGCAGGGCGCTGAAGGGGCTTTTCGGGCCGATCCGAATCTGGCGCGGGGGGTGAACGTGTATCGGGGAGACGTTGTGCACGAGGCCGTGGCCCAGGCGCTTGACCTGCAGTATCGATTGCCGGACTGGTCCTGAGCGCTGTAGTGCCCGAGTGTGCGGTGTCTCGGGCGGGCAGAATCGAGCGCGATCGTTTTTCCGGCCTCCCTAAAGATTCGGGTGCGGCGGTCGATACCCTTCTGTAGCAGCAGTAAGGCAATTTGAACGTATTTGACGGGTCTATTGTGGCGATTGACGCCCACCGGGCTGCCCCACAATGACCCCATCAAGGAGTAGTCATGGCAACGATCAGCGCATTGGGTATCGGTTCGGGTCTGGACCTGAACGGTCTGCTCGATCAGCTCGAGGACGCCGAGCGTCAGAAGCTGGGCCCCATCAATCGTCAGAAAGCCGATTATCAGGCCAAGGTGTCCGCCTATGGCAACCTCCAGGGCGCGCTGACCCAGTTCCAGTCCGCGGCGGCGCAGCTCAACAACGCCGAGGTGTTCTCGGCAGTCAAGAGCACCGTTACCGGCTCCTCGGTGACGGCCGCCGCCAGCAATGATGCAGCGCCCGGCAGCTATCAGGTCCAGGTCAACGAGCTGGCGCGCAACTACAGCATCGCCACCGCCGGTGTCGCCGACAAGGGCGCGCAGCTGGGTGCCGGCACCATCACCATTGATCTCAACAACGGCGAGCAATTGTCCGTCGAGATCAAGGTGGGCAAGAGCTCGCTGGAAGACGTGCGCAATGCCATCAACGCCGCCGGCGGTGGTGTGAGCGCCTCGCTGGTCAACGATGGCAGCGGCACGCCCTGGCGACTGGTGCTGTCCTCCAATGAAACCGGTACCGAGGCCGCCATTCAGAACGTCGATTTCGGTGCACTG
>JBJHAZ010000254.1:0-3856 GCA_050485225.1 Gammaproteobacteria bacterium | reverse complement strand
GAGATCGCCCGCCGGGCGCGCGAAGCCTGGCAGCGCGGGGCCACCGAGGTGTGCCTGCAGGGCGGGATTCACCCGTCCTACACGGGCGATACCTATCTCGACATCGTCCGCACGGTGAAGGCGGCCGAGCCGCGCATGCACATCCACGCCTTCTCGCCGCTGGAGGTGAGCCACGGGGCCAGCACCCTGGGCCTGTCAGTGGACGATTATCTGGTCCGGTTGCGCGAGGCGGGGCTGGGCACGCTGCCCGGTACCGCGGCGGAAATCCTCGACGACGAGGTGCGCGCCATTCTCTGCCCGGACAAGCTCGACACGGCCGAATGGCTGGCGATCCAGCGCGCCGCGCACGGCGCGGGGCTGCGCACCACGGCCACCATCATGTTCGGCCATGTGGACGGTTATCAACACTGGGCGCGGCACCTGCTGGCGGTGCGCGACCTGCAGGCGGAAACCGGTGGTTTCACCGAGTTTGTGCCCCTGCCCTTCGTGGCTCACGAAGCGCCCCTGTACCGCCGGGGACAGGCCCGGCCGGGGCCCACCTGGCGCGAAGCGCTGCTGATGCACGCGGTGGCGCGGCTGGTATTGCACCCGCTGATCGGCAACATCCAGGCGTCCTGGGTCAAGCTCGGCCCCGAGGGAGCCGCCCGGTGCCTGTCGGCGGGCGCCAACGACCTCGGTGGCAGCCTGATGAACGAATCCATCACCCGCGCCGCCGGCGCGGCCCACGGTCAGGAGCTGGACCCCGCCGCCATGGAGCGGCTGATTCTGGCCAGCAACCGCCGGCCCCGCCAGCGCACCACCCTGTACGCCGACGCCCCGCCGGATCAGGTGGCGCGGTCGCGAACGGCGCAACCTCTCAGCGACATCGTGCTCACTACCCCCGAGCGTCGCGGTCGGGGCCGCGTCATCGCGCGCGACTGAGACCGCGTTCTCGCCTGCGGACGAGGGCTTCGTGCCGGTGCCGCCTCGCGGCGAGCCGGTTACAATGCGGCCCCTCGCGCAGCAGGTGTTGTGCGCTTAACAGTTGTCACGGAGTCGTACTCGGATGAGGCCGCTGATTCAGCATATTGCCACCAGTTTTTCCTGCGGTGCCTTTGCCGCATTGATCGCCTGTCTGTTGCTGTGGGCCCTGGGAGTCTACGGCATCAATGCCGCGCTGGGTGTCTCGCTGGCACCGGGGTTGACCCGCTACTGGTTGTACCCGCAGGTGGTTTGGGGTGGCCTGTGGGCGCTGCTGTTTTTGCTGCCCTGGCGCAACGCCTGGTTTGCCCGCGGCGTCCTGCTGTCCGTGCCCCCGTTGCTGGTGCAGCTGTTTCTGGTGTTTCCCCGCAGTGGTTCGGGGCTCGCCGGCCTGGGGCTGGGCACCCTGACGCCACTGGTCATCGGGGTGGTGTTTGCGGTCTGGGGTTGTGTGACGTCGCTGCTGCTGCGCTATCTCGGCCGCTGAGGCGGTGGCTCAGCGTTCGGACAGGTAGCTGTCCTTGAGGCGCACGTAATTGGCGGCCGAGTAGGTGAAAAAGGCGCGTTCCTTCTCGGTCAGGGGTCGCCCTTGCCGGCATGGCGAGCCCTTGTACAGGAAGCCGCTGACGAGCCGCTTGCCGGGCGGCACCAGGGTGCCCGCGGCGATCACCACGTCGTCCTCCACGATGGCGCCGTCGAGGATCACCGCGCCGATACCCACGAGAATGCGGTTGCCGAGGGTGCAGCCGTGCAGGGTCGCCTGATGGCCGACGATCACGTCGTCGCCGATGATCAGCGGGTGGCCGTCGGCGTTGAAGGGACCGGCGTGGGTAATGTGCAGCACGCTGTTGTCCTGGATGCTGGTACGGGCACCGATGCGGATACGGTGCATGTCGCCCCGGATCACCGCGCCGGGCCAGACGTTGCAGTCCTCGCCCAACACCACGTCCCCGATGACGGTGGCGGCCGGATCGATGTAGACCCCCTGTCCCAATTGCGGCGAGTGTCCCTGATGGCGGCGAATACTGGTCACGGAAATGGATCCTTTTGCGGGTGGGCGGAAACGGCCCCGCTATAATACGCTGCCCCCGAATGCCAACCCAAACGCTGGTCCGTCCAGCAGGAGCGACCATGTTCAAGTCCACCCGACGATTCATTGCCGGAGCCGTGTGCCCCCAGTGCCAGCAAATGGACAAGCTGGTGATGTACCGCGAGGGTGAGCGCAGTTTCCGCGAATGCGTCAGTTGTGGCTTCCGGGAGGAAATGCTGGTCAACGCTACCGCCTCGGCACCGGCTACCCGGGTCAGTGGACCGGCGCCCGGCGAAGAACAGCCGGTACGCCTGATCGACCCGGCGAAGAAGAAGTAAACGAGTCCTGCGGTTTCGAGGCCAGTATTGTTCAGGTGTTGCGATCGCCGGGCACCCGCAGGTCGAGGCGAATGCCGGCAGCGGGTCGCGCCAGCGGCAGCCGTCGCAGGTTGTCGGGTGGCGGCATTTCGGCGCTGTCGGGCAGCAGGCGGATCGACGGCAACAGCTCGGCGGCCACCCGGCTTGCAGCCACGTCCAGCCGGTTGGCGCGGGGTTCGCCGATCAGTTGGTGAATGATCAGGTTGATGCGAGTGCTGTCCACGGCCAGCAGCGGGGAGTTGCGCCACGGCGCCAGTCGGTCGCAGATCTCCTCCAGCAGTCGCTGCGCCAGATACGCCCGCTCCATCAGCAGGCGCAGTCCGGACGCCCGAGTCAACCCGTCGGTGAGGTCATCGCGGGGCGATGGCGAGAAAAAGGACAGCGCCATGGCGATTGCGGGCGCGACACCATCCCTCATATCCCGGCCGCAAGCACGACGTTCGAGGTCGTCGATCAATGCGGCGGTCTGCTCGATATAGCGGGTGACAAAGTCCACCAGGGCGCTGCCGCGCCCCTGGCTGGGCAGCTGTATGGCCCGGTGCAGGCGCCGGGTGCTTTCCTGCAGGGACAGTTCGAAGCAGCCGGTCAGCAGCTCGAGGCGACGGGCATCCGCCAGTGATTTCCGCAGCGCATCAGTGGTCATATTGAAAAAGCTAGCTGAGCTGCATCAAAACGCAAAGAACTCCTGTTTATAAGGGCGCCGGGATCCCGGTACATCGCCCGCTCCAGGTCAGGGCTTTCCGGCGCCGGCGAGCGGTCCGAAACGGTGGCGGTACCAGAGCCCCATGGCCGCCGAGCGCACGGCGAAAAAGGCGATCAACGCCAGCCACAGTCCGTGGTTGCCGTAATCCCGGGTCAGCCACCACAGCGGCAGGTACACCAGTAGCAGGCAGCCCATCATGATGTTGCGCATGGCGCGGGACAGACCGGTGCCGAGAAAAACCCCGTCGAGCACGAAGCAGCCGACGCAGGCGAGCGGCACCAGCACCAGCCAGGCGAAATGCGCCAGTGCCAGCCCTTGCACGGCTTTCAGGCTGGTGAACAGCGCGATGATCTGGGCCGGTAGCAGGGCGAATACCATCGTGGTGACCAGAGCGATCAGGCCCGACCACAGCATCGCGCTGCGGGTCACCATGCGTACCCGGTGCCGTTTGCCGCCGCCGTGGGCATGCCCGGTGAGGGCTTCCGCGGCATTGGCCAGTCCGTCCAGACCGTGGGAAAACAGCAGCAACAACTGCAGCATGATGGCGTTGGCGGCCAGGGTCAGTTCGCCCTGGCGGGCACCCTGGGCCGTGAAGAACGTCAGCACGAACAATACGCAGGCCGAGCGAATGAACAGGTCACGATTGACGCGCAGCAGCTCGCTGTAGCCGGAGCGCGCAGCCAGTGCGGCGCGATGCAGCCGGGTGCCCACCCGGCCGTTCAGGCTCAGGGCCAGCCAGCCGGCCAGCACGAAGCCGGTCCACTCCGCGCCGAACGATGCCCTGTC
>JBJHAZ010000253.1:0-3858 GCA_050485225.1 Gammaproteobacteria bacterium | reverse complement strand
GTTTTCGAGGCGGAGATCATCGGCATCAACCGCGGCGGCATGCGCGTGCGCATCACCGCCAACGGCGCCACCGCCTTCGTGCCGGCCTCGCTGATCCACGACAACCGCGACCAGCTCAACATCGACGACAAGGACGGCCGGGTCCATGTGGCCGGGGAAGAGCGCTTCAAGCTCGGCGACGCCCTCGTCGTCGCCCTCACCGAAGCGCGCGAAGAAACCCGCTCGCTGGTCGCCAGGCCTGCAGCGCCTCAGACGATCGCTGAGCAGTCACAGGGGCCAGAAGAGTCACAGGCGTCACAGGCACCGGAGCAGTCGGACACCACCACACCGGCCGGTTGATGTCTGCCCGTCGAGTGGGCTGCCCTACCAGGGCAGCTCCTCGCCATTGCAATGCCAGAAGCTGCCGGTATTCTCCAGCGTGAGCGCATCGATGCGCTCCACGAGCCCAGCGGCACTGTCCTCGGGGCTGATCTGTCCGGCGAAATTGATCATCCGGGTACTCACCATACCCGGGTGCAGCTGCGCCACCGCGATCCCGCGGGGCTTGAGATCCATCGCCAACGAACGTCCCAGCGCGTTCAGAGCCGCCTTCGAGGCGCGGTAGCCGTAGTAACCGCCGGAGCCGTTGTCGGCAATGGAGCCCATGCGGCTGGTGATATTGATGACCTTGCTGCCGTCGCCGAGATGGTCCAGCAGCGCCTCGGTCACCCGCAGGGGCGCGTAGGCATTGACCTCCATCTGCTCGCGCAGGGAATCGAAATCCAGCTCACCCAGGGATTCCTCACGCAATAGCCCGGCATTGTTGATAAGCAGGTCCAGACGCTGATCACCCAGCTCCCGCACCAGGCGGGCCACATCCTCGGCACGCGTAACGTCGATGCCCGCCACCACCTGACCCGCAACCGCTTTCAGCTCGTCGGTCTGCGCATCGTCGGCGCGACAGGTGCCAATCACCCGCCAGCCGCGCCCATGAAAGACCCGGGCGAGAGCCAGGCCAATGCCGCGATTGGCACCGGTAATGAGAACTGTCGAGGTCATGGAAGCTCCTGCAGAACGATGAGTGTCCTACAGGAGATGGGGGCAAGGTGCTTCGACTTCAAGCCAATGGCCCCGGGCCGAAGCCGTTGCCATCCTGTGTGCGGGTGTCAGAAACGAAACTCGGCCCACAGCCAGAACTTGTCGGTATCGGCACTGAACTCGTCGGCCTCGTAGCGGGCATATTTCACGCCCAGCGACACATGTGGGCCAAAGCCCCGGGCCGCCTGCAGGTTCCACTCCCGACCGTAATCCACCGACCCGGCATCGGAGGAGTACCAGTGGTACACCGCCGTCAGATTGACCCCCTGGACACTGCCCGACAAGGTCAGAAAGGTGTCCTTGAGGCCGGCATCGGGTGTAATGAGAAACTTGTCGGCCCAGCCGTTGAAGGCGTGCTTGGTGGCCAGCGGCGTCTGGAACCCGTAGGCGCCGCCGTCCGAGCCCAGCACCTCGTGGGCTGCCTTGAAGGTCACACCGTTGACGGTGACGCCCGCCTCGATGAAGCGGTAGTCCGCCTCGAAGGCACCCGCCTCCTGAGTGGCGAGCTCGGCGGTGTACAGCAGGGTCATGACGCCGAGACTGGTGGAGCCGGCAAAGCGCACGCCCCAGGTGTCGTTCTCGGCACCGGTGTCCTCGTCCTCGAGCCAGTAGCCGTAACCGGTCAGGCGACCGAAGGGCAGCCCGCTGTAGCTGACGTTGAGCAGGTGGCTGTCCACGTCGGCATCGAAGGCGGGGGTGATGCCCTGAATCTCATCGAGATAGGCATAACTGATCTCCAGCCCTGCCACCGGCGCCACTTTGGCGGTGAAGGCGTCGAAGGTCTGTTCGTTCTGACGCCAGCCCACATTGCCTACAAAGCGGGCGTTGTCGTAGATGATGCGCTGCCGGCCCAACCCCAGATCAAGGCCGGCCGGACCCTGGTAGCGCAGGAAGGCGCGGTTGACGTGGGTACTCTTCGGATCGGCGATCACGGCGTAGCCGGGCCGGTTGGGCGCGTACTCGTCGAAGCCGCCGAGAATGCTGATGGCCTCCCCCTCGACCAGCACGGAAAAGCCGTGGAACTGCCCGGTGGTAAAGCCGAAGCGGCTGCGCAGTGTCAGGGCCTCGGCATCCTCGTTGACGCCGTCGTCCACGGACTCGTAACGCAGGCGAAAGTCGCCGTGGGGCTTGGTGGCCTGCAACGCCTCCATGAGTGTATTGGCGGTCGCCAGGTGCGGCAGGGTGGCGATCGAGACGCCCAGCAGGGCTTTTCTGGTCAGCGATGATGTCATGGGGTTCTCCCTTCGATGATTGGGGCTGTTGTTGAGTAGAAGTCACCCGACCTATAAGCCGAGCTCGGTCAGGCCCGGATGCTCCGGTGGGCGCGGTTCGCCCGAGGGCCAGAAAAACAGACGCTCGGCCGGCGTGATGGGTACATCGTTGATGCTGGCGTGGCGTTCGGTCATCAACCCCTGCCCGTCGAACGCCCAGTTCTCGTTGCCGTGGGAGCGAAACCAGTCGCCGTGGGCGTCGTGCCACTCGTAGACAAACCGCACCGCGATGCGGTTGCCGTCGTGGGCCCAGAGCTCCTTCACCAGCCGGTACTCCCGTTCCCGTTGCCATTTGCGGTGCAGGAACTCGATGATCGAGGCCCGTCCCTTGAGGAATTCATCGCGATTGCGCCAGCGTGAATCCGGGCTGTACGCCAGTGCGATCGAGTCCGGGCAGCGACTGTTCCAGGCATCCTCGGCCCTGCGCACCTTGAGCAGGGCCTGATCGCGGGTGAAGGGTGGCAGCGGTGGGCGCGGAGACATAGGCGGTAGCGGCGGGCTCGAAGCAGAGGATGACAGCGGGGCATCGGACATGGGGCATTCATCTTCCGGTTTGAGCCGCGGGCGGCGGTGTGCCCTCCCGCGGCGTGGTTGGCCTGCATGAGTCGGCTGACTGTTCGGTCACCAGGACTTGTAGGGCAGAAACTTGCCGTTGAGCGTGAGCAGCACGCGGTCGCCCTTCGGATCCTCGATCTTGTCCACTTCCATGGAAAAATCGATGGCGCTCATGATGCCGTCGCCGAACTTCTCCTGAATCACTTCCTTGAGTGTCTCGCCGTAGACACCCACCACCTCGTAGAGGCGGTAGATCAGCGGATCGGTGGGCACGGCCTGATCCCAGATCTTCACGGGAAAGACCTCCAGCGCGGTCGCCACCTCCGGGCCCAGTCCCAGGTACTCGGCGATGGCGGCGGCCTTTTGCGGCGGCGCGCTGTTCATACCCAGGCAGGCCGATGTGAGCCATACGGGTGACATGCCCAGGTCCTTGCCCATGGTCTCCCAGGTGAGGCCCTTGCTGAGCTTGGCGCTGACAATGGTGTCGGTCATGGTGAGTTTGTCCACGGTAATCTCCTTGTTGATCAAAAAAACAGCTCGTCAGAAAGCTGGTCGTGGGTCAGAGAGCGATGCGCTCGGGTTTGGTTTCAGGGGTGGCCCCGTGGTCGGAGGCTTTCGCGTCGGATTCGGCCGTTCCCACGGCCTGCGCATCCGGGCGGGTCACGCGTCTCAGCGACTGGGGCTCGGCGTCCTCGGCCGGATCGACCGCCACCGTCACCGCCTCGGGATCGCTGCCGCTGCCGGCCATATCCGCCGAGCGGGACACCAAAAAGTTCACCAGATGGTTGCGAATCCGGTAGTAGCCCGGATGTTCGATGATGGTGGAGCGGTTGCGCGGACGGGGCAGGCTGATCTTTACCGACTCGGCGACCCGCGCCCCGGGGCCATTGGTCATCAGCAGCACCCGGTCGGCGAGCAGGATGGCCTCGTCCACATCGTGGGTGATCATGAACAC
>JBJHAZ010000252.1:0-3867 GCA_050485225.1 Gammaproteobacteria bacterium | reverse complement strand
CGCTGTCGTCGCGCAGCGAGGCGCCACTGGTGCACGTCAACTGCGCCGCACTGCCCGAGAATCTGGTGGAAAGCGAGCTGTTCGGCCACACCCGGGGCGCCTTCTCGGGCGCCACCCACGATCGCGCCGGCAAGTTCGAGCTGGCGGACGGCGGCACGCTGTTTCTCGACGAGATCGGCGAAATGCCGCTGGCCATGCAGCCGAAACTGCTGCGGGCCCTGCAGAGCGGCGAGGTACAGCGGGTCGGCAGCGACCGCCAGCATCAGGTGAACGTGCGCATCGTGGCGGCCACCAACCGCGACCTCGCCAGGGAGGTGGCCGCCGGACATTTCCGCGCCGACCTCTACCACCGCCTGAGTGTCTATCCCATCGAGGTACCACCCCTGCGCGAACGAGAGCGGGACATGCTGCTGATCGCCGGCCACTTTCTCGAGCAGGCGCGGCGGCGCAGCGGCCTACCGGCCGTACGCCTGGACGATTCGGCCCGCCGGGCGCTGCAGGATTACGACTGGCCCGGCAATGTACGCGAGCTGGAGCACCTGATCAGCCGCGCCGTTCTGCGGGCGAGTGCGGCGCTGTCGAGGGACGGCACCCCGCCGCGCCTGATCAACATCGACGCCACATTGCTGGAGCTGGGCAACCTGCCCGCGCGCCGCGGGGTATCGGACGGGGAGCAGACCGAACAGACCGCAAGCCTTGCGCTGGCACAGGACCGGTCATTGCGCGAGGCCACCGAGGATTTCCAGCGCCGGGTCATTCGCGCCGCCCTGGGACGCCACGATGGCAACCAGTCTCGCGCCGCGCGGGAGCTGGGCATCGATCGCGGCAACTTCAGCCGCCTGCTCAAGCGCCTGGAGATTGCCCCACAATGACGGACGGCCAGCGTAACCGGGCACCGGGACTTGCCGGGGCCTGCAAGGCCTGGCTTGGCGTCGGTGGCGACACCACCAGCCACAGCGAAAAGCTGGTTTCGGGCCTCGGCGCACTGCTGGGCCTGCTGGCCGTATACGCCATTTCAGGGTGGTATCTGGGTGCGGCCGGCACCTCGCTGATGGTCGCCTCCATGGGTGCCACCGCGGTGTTGCTGTTTGCCGTTCCGCACGGCGCCCTGTCGCAGCCCTGGGCGGTCATCGGCGGGCACGGCATCTCGGCGCTCATCGGCGTGGCCTGTCAGCGGCTTTTCCCGGGCGAGCTGTTCACCTCCGCCCTCGCCGTGGGGCTGGCGGTCTCCGCCATGCACTACCTGCGCTGCATCCACCCACCGGGCGGCGCCACCGCGCTGGCAGCCGTGATCGGCGGCCCCGATATCCACGCCCTCGGCTACCAATACCTGCTGACACCCGTGATGCTCAACGTGGCCAGCATTCTCGCGGTGGCGGTACTGTTCAACGGCCTGTTCGCCTGGCGGCGCTACCCCGCTCACCTTGCCAACCGCCAGTCCGCGCAACCTGCCGAGCCCCGCGGCCAGCCCACCGCACCGCTGATTACCCATGAGGATCTGGCCTACGCCATGGAGCAGGTGAACTCCTACATCGACGTGACCTCGGACGACCTGGCCAAGCTGTTCGAGCTGGCGCTGGAGCATGCCCAGCAACAGGAATTGCACCCACAGCAGATTCTGGTGGGCGGCTACTACAGCAACGGACAGACCGGGGCCAACTGGTGTGTGCGGCAGGTCATCGACGCCTCGCTCGACGCCCGACCGGGGCGCGACCAGTTGATCTACAAGAACGTCGCCGGCGCCGGCCTGTACAGCACCGGAGTCTGCAGCAGCGATGAATTTCGTCAGTGGGCGCGCTTTCCAGTGAAACGGCAAGGTGAGCTGTGGATCCGGATTACCGGCCACTGAAGCCCCGCGACTCAGGCACCTTCGGCACCGACACGCCCTTGGCATCGACAGGCCCTTGGCACTGACCAAAAGGAGAGCCACCATGAAAAGCCCGACCCTGCTCGCCTACCCCTTCCGGGTGTTCTTCCTCCTCACCGGCGTGTACGGCACCGTACTGGCCCTGCTCTGGATCGGCATGCTGTTCTGGGGCTGGCCGGCGCCCGAGGCCGTGGGCGCGCTGC
Organism: Gammaproteobacteria bacterium; assembly: GCA_050485225.1. Lineage (GTDB taxonomy): Bacteria > Pseudomonadota > Gammaproteobacteria > Pseudomonadales > Porticoccaceae > JBJHAZ01. The sequence continues at coordinate 1,797 of JBJHAZ010000252.1, read as the reverse complement.
GCTGGCATGCACACGAGATGCTGTTCGGGCTGGTGCCCGCGGCGATAGCCGGTTTTCTGCTCACCGCCATCTGCAACTGGACCGGTTGCCCGCCCCTGCGCAACGGATGGCTGCTAGCGCTGGCAGTGTTGTGGCTCGCCGGTCGGCTGGCGCCCTGGTGGCCGGGTACCACCGCGCTGACGTGGATGGTGATCGACCTGCTGTTCCTGCTGGCGATGACCGGTTACGTCGCCCGCGTGATACTGACGACCCACAACCACCGCAACCTGGTGATGGTGGCCGTACTCGCGCTGCTGCTGATCGCCAATCTGATGACCCATCTCGCCAACCTCGGCACCCTGCCGGGGGGCGCTGCCCTGGGAGAAACCACCGCCATCCACGTGATGCTGCTGCTGATGGTGGTGATCGGCGGGCGCATCACGCCCCTGTTCACCGCCAACTGGCTGGAGCGCCACGGCTGCGACCGCAGCCTGGTGCAAACCCGGCCCCGTCTCGACACCGCCGCTATCGTCGCCACCGCGCTGCTGATCCCTTCAGGCTGGCTCGGCGACCCCGTCTTCGCCGCTGGCATCGCCCTGGCTGCGGGTCTGCTCAACATCCTTCGCCTGTCCGGCTGGGGCACCCGCTACTGCCTGCGCGAACCCCTGCTGTGGATACTGCACCTCGGCTATGCCTGGATCGCGGTCGCCCTGCTGCTGCGCGGACTGACTCCCTGGATGGCAGGACTCACCACCTCGCTGTGGGTGCACGCCGCCGGCGTGGGCGCCATGGGCACACTCATCATCGGCGTGATGAGCCGCGTGGCACTGGGGCATACCGGACGCCCACTGATCCTGCCACGGGGCACCGTGGTAAGCTTCGCGCTGATCACCCTGGCCGCCATTGCACGACTCCTGACCGCTTCCGGCCGGGTGCCCTACCTGGAGGGTATGGTGTTCTCCGCCATTGCCTTCAGCGCGGCCTTTCTGATCTTTACCGTGCTGTACTGGCCGGTGCTGTGTCGGCCGCGGGTGGACGGCAAGCCGGGCTGACACGACTCACTCCAAACCCACCCAATCGAGAAGGACACGCATCTTGGAATCCTACTTTGCCCTGAAACATCTGCACATGACCCTGGCCATCGTATCGGGCCTGTACTTCGCCGCACGCGGCGTCTGGCGGCTGGGCCTGGGTCGACCACTGCGCAGCGTCGTGAACCGGGTTCTGCCCCACCTCATCGATACCCTGCTGCTGGCCAGCGGTGTGGCACTGGCCGTCATGATCGGCCTGTCGCCCCACCAGGCGGGCTGGTTCGGCGTCAAGTTGCTTGGCGTGGTGTTCTACATTGCACTCGGCATCGCGGCCTTCCGGGCACGCACATCGTCCACCGCCCGGGTCTGCTTCGGCGCGGCGCTGCTGGTGTGGATCTGGATCATCGGCACCGCGCTTAACAAGAGCGGCCTGGCCTGGCTGGCCTGATAGCGCTGTCGGCTGTCGGGGTTGTTGCAGCAACCGCCCCGACACCGGTCAGAACCTCCGGCATCGGCCGGAGTGCGAGGGACAGCACAAAAAAAATCCCGGTAACTTGCGTCACCGGGATTTTTCGTAAACTGGAGCGGGAAACCGGGTTCGAACCGGCGACCTCAACCTTGGCAAGGTTGCGCTCTACCAACTGAGCTATTCCCGCTTTTCCAGCCTGCTGGAAAATGGCGTCCCGTAGGGGAGTCGAACCCCTGTTACCGCCGTGAAAGGGCGGTGTCCTAGGCCTCTAGACGAACGGGACTGAAACCTTTCAAACCCTTCTGGAAAAGCGTTTTT
>JBJHAZ010000251.1:0-3869 GCA_050485225.1 Gammaproteobacteria bacterium | reverse complement strand
CACCCCAGGATGAGCCCATGCGCCTGACCACCCGTGGACGCTATGCGGTTACCGCCATGCTCGATCTGGCCATCAACGCCACCGACGGACCGGTAACCCTGTCAGACATTTCCCAGCGCCAGGGCATCTCCCTGTCGTACCTCGAGCAGCTGTTCTCGAAACTGCGCAAGAACGATCTGGTGAGTAGCGTGCGCGGTCCCGGTGGCGGGTACCTGCTCAGTCGCGACGGCGAGCTGATCAACATTGCCCAGATCATCGACGCCGTCAATGAGACGGTGGACGCCACCAGCTGTCAGGGCAAGGGCAACTGCAATCGCGGCGAGATGTGCCTGACCCATCATCTCTGGCAGGATCTCAGCAGCCAGATCCATCAATTTCTCGCCAACATCACCCTGCAGACCCTGTTGCAGCGTCATGTGGACGAGTCGCGTCGCGACGATGGTGACCATTCGCAGCGACGCAAGGTGAACAGCGAATCCCTGCTCGGACTGTGACCAGCCTCCCCATCTACCTCGATTATGCCGCCACCACGCCGGTTGACCCGCAGGTGGCCGAGGTCATGTCGCGCTTTCTCACCTTCGACGGCGATTTCGGCAACCCCGCGTCCCGGTCCCATGTCTACGGCTGGCGTGCCGAGTCCGCTGTCGAGGAAGCCCGCCGCCACGTGGCCGATCTGATTGGCGCCGACCCCCGCGAGATTGTCTGGACGTCCGGTGCCACCGAAGCGAACAATCTGGCCATCAAGGGTGCGGCGGCGGCCCATGCCGATCGTGGCCGCCATCTGATCACCAGCCTCATCGAGCACAAGGCGGTGCTCGATTGTGTGGCCGAGCTGGAGCGCCGGGGCTGGGAAGTCACCCGCCTGCAACCCTCGCCCGACGGCCGCATTGCACCGCAGCAGGTGGCCGATGCCATCCGGCCGGAAACGGTGCTCGTCTCGATCATGCATGTGAACAACGAGTTGGGCAGCATCAATGACGTGGCATCCGTGGGGACGGTGTGTCGCGAACACGGTGTGCTGTTTCATGTGGACGCAGCGCAGGCCGCCGGCAAGGTATCGCTGGACATGCGGTCCATGGCCATCGACCTGCTGTCCCTGTCGGCGCACAAGATCTACGGCCCCAAGGGTATTGGCGCCCTGTTCGTGCGCCGCAGGCCGCGGGTCGGGATCGCTGCCCAGATCCACGGCGGCGGGCATGAGCGGGGCATGCGATCGGGGACCCTGCCGACCCACCAGATCGCCGGTATGGGCGAGGCCTTCCGTATCGCCGCCGAACGGCTGGACAGCGATCACAACGAGCTGCAGGTGTTGCGCGGTCTTTTCCTGGAAGGCATCACTGGGCTGGACGGTCTGCGTCTCAACAGCAGTATCGAGCACGGCGTCCCCGGTATCGTGAGCGCGAGTTTTGCGGGTGTGGACGGCGAGTTGCTGTTGATCGCCCTCAAGGGGTTGGCGGTATCCACCGGGTCCGCCTGCACCTCCGCCAGTCTCGAGCCTTCCTATGTGCTGAAGGCGCTCGGCCTGGATGACCAGCTGGCCCACGCATCCATCCGATTCAGCTTTGGGCGGCATACGTCGCGCGAGGATGCGGTGCGCGCGGCGGGCCTGGTGGTCGAGGCGGTCCGAAAATTGCTGGGTCAACCTGTCACCGCCGGGTAGGAATGTCGCTCCTGCCGTTAGACATTGCCGGCAACTCGCTGTAATGTAAGACCATCCGATTGTTTCAGCCCGAAGGGCGGGGGTCGGATGCATAACAATCAGGCCGTCGTCCCGAGCTCCGCGCCGTCACCGGGGATGTCGACCACTGCTTTGCACCCAACTCGCTTGCGCCAAGGGGTTTGCATGGGTCCCGGAGATGAGCTGTATAACAGGCTGCTGGCAAGCGCCCCTTACGGCACTCTGTTTCTGTTTCACAACACCTGCCTCGAGTGCAGCCCGAGTGCGGAGCGCCTGCTCGACGTTCGTCGCGACCAGCTAATCGGCTCGGCCCTTGACCACATTCGCGGCGACGAGAGTGCCGCCTGGCTCGATCTGAAATTGTTGCTCAAGCGCGCGGTTGCCACCGGTGCGCGCCGCCTGACCGGCCGGGTGCGCACCGCCAGCGGTGAGGTGCCGCTGGATATCATTCTCAGCCGTGCCGAAGGTGATGAGAAGGGCCTGCTGGTGACCCTGATGCCTGATGAGTCCCTCCAGTCTGCTGCCCCCGCCAGTATTCCAGACCAGCCGCTGTTTACGTCCTTCCCCTCATTTACGACGCCTGTTTCTGCGACGTCCGCCGAGCCGGAGGCCACACCTTCCCTGCATCGTACACAGGCCCCCGAGTCTCTGGCGGCGGCTGGTTGGGCGGCCAATAATCCCACGGCCGAGGTGGTCGCCATGTTTGCGCACCCGGCGGGCGGCGCCGCCGAACCGGATGGTCGCGATCGGCAGCAGGTCTATCGGGATGGACTGACGGGCCTGCCCAACCGGCAGTTTCTGGTCGACAGTCTGGGCGGCTATCTCAGCCAGCACCGGGGTGATGCCGCCTGCGCCGCCCTGTTGATGATCGATCTCGACCACTTCAAGGACATCAATGACTCCTGGGGCCATGCGGTCGGCGACCAGGTGATTCGCAAGATCGGCGGGGCCATCGTGCGCAATGTGGCGCCCGGTCACCTGTTGGCGCGCCTCAGCGGCGACGAGTTCATGCTGTTCATTCCCCAGGTCAGTGGCGGGCTTTCCCGAGCGGCCTGGGAAGCCAAGGAGCAGGCCGAGCGCATTCGCGAGATCGTCGCGGCGCCGGTGTTCCACGACGGCCATGAACTGGCGCTGACCGCCAGTATCGGTATCGCCCTGATCGTCGACAACCAGATTACCGCCGAGCGCGCGCTGCAGTACGCCGACAGCGCCATGTATGAGGCCAAGCGCAAGGGCCGCAACGGCATTGCCTTTTTCGATCCCTGCATCACCGAGAAGGCCAAACGCCAGGTGGGGCTCAATACCCGGTTGCGCAAGGCCATCGACAATCAGGAATTTGCCCTGCATATCCAGCCGCAGCTTTCGGTGGCTACCGGTGAACTGCTCGGCGGGGAAGCCCTGCTGCGCTGGGTGAGCAGCGAGCACGACTGTTGTGCGCCGGCGGAATTCATTCCCGTACTGGAGTCCTCAGGCCTGATCGTCAATGTGGGTCACTGGGTTATCCGCACCGCCTGCGAGTACATTCGCAACTATCTGGATGCCGGCCTGTGGAAGGATCACATGCGGCTCGGCATCAACATCAGCCCGCGCCAGTTCCTGGACCCCCAGCTGTTCGACGTGGTCAGTCACAGCCTGAGCAGCTACCGGGTCGACCCCAAGTACCTCAACTTCGAGATCACCGAGAACCTGCTGATCCAGGACATCGACGACGTGATTCGCAAGATGAAGCGCATCAAGTCCCTAGGCTCGCTGTTTTCCATCGATGATTTCGGGATCGGCTATTCGTCGATGATCTACCTTAAAAGGTTGCCTTTCGATCACCTCAAGATCGACCGCGAGTTCATCCGCAACATCCACCGCGACGCCGAATCCCTGGGTGTGGTGGAGGCCATGATGGCGGTGTCCCGGCAGTACGGCCTGCGCGTGACGGCGGAAGGAGTGGAACACCCCGACTCCCTGGAAGTGTTGCGCAAGGTGGGCTGCGACAGTTACCAGGGCGCGCACTACAGCATGCCCGTCAGCCCCGAGCGCTTCCGCGCCATGTTGTCCGCCGCCTGACAACTGCAGCGGCCTCCAGTGGTCGGGTTGTACTTCCCCCGGCGCCGCGGGACATCCCGGTTGCATCCAGCGGCATAACCCCCTAAAATCCGCGCCCTTGGCCCCCATGCGTCTGTGGGGTCCTCCTTGCCAC
>JBJHAZ010000250.1:0-3908 GCA_050485225.1 Gammaproteobacteria bacterium | reverse complement strand
GGAGTAAGGCTGGTCGAATACCGCGTCCATTTCCTCGGTGGACAGCGGAATCGGCGGCGGCGTGATCCACAGGTCCACATCGCCGTGTCGCTGCACCAGCGCACGGGCGTTGCCGGGGTTGGTCTCGAGATGCAGAACCCGGTTGGCGTGGGCGTAGAGCACCTGATCCTTGGCCACCTTCTCGTAGCTGGGCAGGCGGATCACCGAGCGGTCGCGGGCGGTGGTGCGCACCGCCTTTTCCATCGCCTGGCGCGCGGCGGCCTGTTCGGGGGTCAACAGCTCCAGCGCCTGCTCGGTCTGGGGGTCCACCGCCCATTCCAGCTCGCGCCGCTGCTGCTCCACCGCACAGGCTTCGGTGTCCTGGGTGTTCACGTAGGGATTGATGATGCGGTCGATGCGTCCCGGCCGGTCGATGCGGGTGGAGTCGATCTCCAGCCAGCCCTCGGGCGTATCGCGGCGCACAAAGGCGGTGCCGCGCACGTCGGTGATACTCTCCACCGGCTCGCCCTGGGCGATGCGGTGGGCCACTTCGATCAGGGCGCGCTCGGCGTTGCCATACAGCAGCATTTCCGCCTTGGCGTCGAGCAGGATCGAGCGGCGCACCTTGTCCTGCCAGTAGTCGTAGTGGGCGATGCGCCGCAGCGACGCCTCGATGCCGCCGAGGATCACCGGTACGTCGCTCCAGGCCTCCTTGCAGCGCTGGGTGTACACCAGGCTGGCGCGGTCGGGCCGCTTGCCCGCCACGCCGCCGGGCGTGTAGGCGTCGTCGGAGCGGATCTTGCGGTCGGCGGTGTAGCGGTTGATCATGGAATCCATGTTGCCCGCGGTGACGCCGAAGAACAGCTCGGGCTTGCCGAGCTTCATGAAATCGTCCTTCGAGTGCCAGTCCGGCTGGGCGATGATGCCGACCCGAAACCCCTGCGCTTCCAGCGTGCGCCCGATCACCGCCATGCCGAAGGACGGGTGGTCCACATAGGCGTCGCCGGTCACCAGGATGATGTCGCAGCGGTCCCAGCCGAGCAGGTCCATTTCCTCCCGGCTCATGGGCAGAAAGGGCGCGGTTCCGAAGCATTCGGCCCAATACTTGGGGTATTCGAAGAGCTTGCGGACTCCGGGTGACGGAGAGGCGATAGCGGACATGGGATTACCGGGCACTGCGGGAGGGGCTTGAACCGCCCATTTTACCTGAAGGGACGGCGAAAACCTAAAAGCGGCTGGACGGTGCTGCGTCGGACGCTCGACCGGGCATAGCGCCAGCCAATGACATCGGTAGCAACAATAAATTGTCACCGAATGACGCTACTGTCTAGGCTGGACTCATCACAACGACCGGCCCGGCACCGCCGGCCGATGGGGACAGCGCCGGATTCTCCCGGACAGCAAACATCGCCATTGGCCAAAGCACAGCCGGTCCGGTAACGTGAAGCCGGAAGGCAGGTCATCCAATCACGGCGAACAATGACATCACAGAGGACAGATGTATGGGTAACAACGATACTCCGAGCACGGGCAAGTGCCCGGTCATGCACGGCAGCAGCACCCAGTCCAGCCAGGACAACACCGGCTGGTGGCCGGAAAACCTCAACCTCGACATCCTCCACCAGCACGACACCAAGACCAACCCGCTGGGCGAGGACTTCGACTACCACGAGGAAGTCCGCAAGCTGGACCACCGGGCCCTCGAAAACGACATGCGCGCCCTGATGACCGACAGCCAGGACTGGTGGCCCGCCGACTGGGGTCATTACGGCGGCCTGATGATCCGCATGGCATGGCACGCCGCCGGCACTTACCGGCTGGCCGATGGCCGCGGCGGCGGTGGCACCGGCAACCAGCGCTTCGCGCCCCTGAACTCGTGGCCCGACAACGGTAACCTCGACAAGGCCCGGCGCCTGCTGTGGCCTCTCAAGAAGAAGTACGGCAACAAGATCAGCTGGGCCGACCTGTTCATCCTCGCCGGCAACATCGCCTACGAAACCATGGGCCTGAAGACCTTCGGCTTTTCCTACGGCCGCGCCGACATCTGGCACCCCGAGAAGGACATCTACTGGGGCGCCGAGAAGGAGTGGCTGGAGCCCTCCGACAACCGCTACGACAACGTGGACAAGCCCGACACCATGGAGAACCCGCTGGCCGCGGTGCAGATGGGCCTGATCTATGTGAATCCCGAGGGTGTGAACGGTCAACCCGACCCGCTCAAGAGCGCGGAGCAGGTGCGCGAAACCTTTGCCCGCATGGCCATGAACGACGAGGAAACCGCCGCCCTGACCGCCGGCGGGCACACCGTGGGCAAGACGCACGGTAACGGCGACGCGGGTGCCCTGGGGCCCGAGCCGGAAGCAGCGGATGTGGAAAACCAGGGCTTCGGCTGGCTCAACCCCCACATGCAGGGCAAGGCGGCCAATGCCGTCACCTCGGGGCTGGAAGGCGCCTGGACCACCAACCCCACCCAGTTCGACATGGGCTATTTCGACATGCTCTTCGGCCATGAGTGGGAGCTGAAGAAAAGCCCCGCCGGTGCCTGGCAGTGGGAGCCGGTGAACATCCGCGAGGAGGACAAGCCGGTCGATGCCAGCGATCCCTCCAGGCGCCACAACCCGATCATGACCGACGCGGACATGGCCATGAAGATGGACCCGAAGTACCGGGCCATCTGCGAGAAGTTCATGGCCGACCCGGAATACTTCAAGGACTGCTTCGCGCGCGCCTGGTTCAAGCTGACCCACCGCGACATGGGCCCGAAGTCACGCTACATCGGCCCGGACGTGCCGGCCGAAGACCTGATCTGGCAGGACCCGGTGCCCCAGGGCGAAACCAACTACATCGAGGAAGTGGTCAAGGCGAAGATTGCAGCCGCAGGCCTCAGCCTCAACGAGCTGGTGTGCACCGCCTGGGACAGCGCCCGCACCTTCCGCGGCTCGGACATGCGCGGCGGCGCCAACGGTGCGCGTATCCGGCTGGCACCCCAGAAGGACTGGGAAGGCAACGAACCCCAGCGTCTGGCCAAGGTGCTCAAGGTGTATGAAGGCATTGCCGCCGAGACCGGCGCCAGCATCGCCGACGTGATCGTGCTGGGTGGCAACCTGGGCATCGAGCAGGCCGCGAAAGCTGCCGGTCACGAGGTCCACGTGCCGTTCCACAAGGGCCGCGGCGATGCCACCGACGAGATGACCGATGCCGGCTCCTTCGACCCGCTGGAACCGCTGGCGGACGGCTTCCGCAACTGGCAGAAGCAGGAGTACGTGGTCAAGCCGGAGGAAATGCTGCTGGATCGCGCCCAGCTGATGGGGCTCACCGCCCCGGAAATGACCGTGCTGCTGGGCGGCATGCGGGTACTGGGCACCAACCACGGCGGCACTCGCCACGGCGTGTTCACGGACCGTGAAGGCCAGTTGACCAACGACTTTTTCGTCAACCTGACCGACATGGCCTATTCCTGGCACCCGACCGGCAAGAATCTCTACGAGATTCGCGACCGCAAGACCGGTCAGGCCCGATGGACCGCTACCCGGGTGGACCTGGTGTTCGGCTCCAACTCGATCCTGCGGGCCTATGCCGAGCTCTACGCCCAGGACGACAACCGGGAGAAGTTCGTGCGGGACTTCGTGGCGGCGTGGAACAAGGTCATGAACGCCGACCGCTTCGACATCAAATAAGCCCTAGGCTCCGCACCACCCACACGGCCCCGCTTGCGGGGCCGTTCTGTTTCGCCGGCTGCTGTCAGCCATCCAGGGCGCGACGCAGCTTGGCCGCCAGCTCGGCGCGCCGATAGGGCTTGTTGAGCAGCAGCACGCCGTCCAGATCCTCCACGCCCTCCAGCGCATTTTCGGTAAAGCCCGAGGTATACAGGACCTTCAGCCCCGGTCGCACCGTGCGCGCCTTGCGCGCCAACTCGGGGCCATTGAGTC
>JBJHAZ010000249.1:0-3920 GCA_050485225.1 Gammaproteobacteria bacterium | reverse complement strand
ACTACACCCGAGCTGTAATGGATGAATTTCTTGATCGCATACTACATGGGTGACCTGCGTGACACTCGAACATAGCAACAACGGGGCTTAGCCCATCGCGAGGCAAGGCCCGATCCACCGACCGCAATAAGAGGCCATGCAGGGAATGACAAAGGACTTCTGGCACGACCACCATCTGATGCTTCGCCGCCTGATCGGCGAGCGCACCGCCCTGTATATTCCGCTCCACATCGTCATCTGCTTTGTGGTCATGGCCATGGCAATGCCGGTTCTGGGCTTTGCTACCGTCTCCGGGCAGGAGATTGGCGGCCTCGTTGGCTTCCTCGCCTACGCGGTGGCCATCCTTGGCCTGTTCCTCGCTATCTACATCCTGATATTCCTGCCCGTCAGGGTATGCGGCAACGACGATCTGGCCGGCTACCTGTGTATCGCGTTGACGTTCGTGCTGCCCTGGTTCTTCTTGTAGGAACCCCAGCCGGGCGTTATTGCGCCTATATTATTCGCCCCCTCGTACTGAATGCCAGACTGGATGTTGTGCACGAGTACTCTGAGGTCACCACGCTTTGAATTTGCTCGGCCACACAACTGACCTATGATTCAAAGCCACGAGCGCAGTACAGAGGTTGACAGTGAGGGCTACAAATCCTGGCATGGAAAAGCGTTTTGGGAAGGAGCTGACAGTGGTGCTCGACGAGGACCACGGATACCGACAGTTCGTTTGGTTTCCCTGTATGTCGCTCTCCCAACTGGTTGAATGGTGGACAAACCAACCGGAGGTAACCCGTTACATAGGATTGGAGAACCCTTACACCCTACCCGGCGACATCTATCCGGTGGAAACGGAGGAACAGGACCACCTTTGGGCATCCGGATTTGACAGAGATGATTGCTGTAAAGCCTGGCTGGGTACAGATTCCGATAGCTGCCTGGTTACCACCAATGGTGAACTCGTCATCGACCAGGGGTTTCCCGTTGAATTTCTTGATGCTCAACGACAGCGGGTTTCCCGGTATTTGTCGTGAACCGCCACGAGGCCGGTCAAGCAGGCTCGGATATACCAACCTATCGCCGACCAGCTACGGTACTTTTGACGGTATTACGACAACCCGAATCTGATATTAATAAATAATATCAACATATTAATATCGATATTCGAGTCCGGCCACTGGTACCACTTTACACATCAAATAAATAACACCCCGCTCATCTGGGCGACACCCCGGCCCCAACCCCTCAGGCTACCCGCGCAGCCGACACTCCGGATCGGCCCGCCTCGCCCTCCGGCCCGGGCGGACGTATCAACGCCACCAGAATCATCGACAGCACGATGGTGCCGATGAACACGGAAAACCCCGTCACATAGCTGCCGGTCAGGTCGTAGACCTCGCCCACAAAACGCAGCGCCACGATACCGATCAGGTTTAGAGGGATGGTCATGATGCCCATGATGGCGCCGAAACTGCGGGCACCAAACAGCCAGGCGATGAGGGTCGCCCAGACCGGGAAGACGCCTCCAATGGCAATCCCGAAGACCATGGCGGCACCCAGCAGTATCCAGTAGGGCGGCATCAGGATGTACAGGATCAGCAGCAGGGCGTGGGCGACCGCCACGGCGTGGAAAATGAGGCGCAGATCGATCCGGTCGGCAAGGTAGCCCACCAGCAGCTTGCCGGCGATGGCGGATATGGTCATGAACGAGGCGATCAGGGCTGCTGCCGTCAGCTCCATGCCCGAATCCTGAAAATGGGGTACCTGTGAGGCGATGAGAGCCATGTCGCCAGCGAACAGCAGGCTGATACCGGTGGTCAACAGCCAGAAGTTCCGGCTTCTGATCAGCTGGGGCATGGTCCATACGTGGTCGTCCTTGTCCACCGATACGTCGCCCGCCGAGGCGCTGTCCATGCTCGTGGCGCCGGTGTCACCGCGCTGGTCCCCGAACTCCAGGACGTAGCCCTGTTCACTGCCCTCGGGCCGGTTGCGCACCAGGAATACGGTGACCAGGACAATGCAGGTGTTGGCCAGGATACCGATCACGATCAGCGCATGGCGCCAGCCGAAGTTTTCGATCAGCAGTGCGGTCATGGGGGTGAACAGAAAGCCGCCGAAGGAAGTCGCCACGGCGATGGTGCCCATGGCCTTGCCGCGCTGCCGCTTGAACCAGCGCGCCACAATGGTATTGGCGCCCAGGGTGCCGCAGGCCGCCGCCGTGAAGGAGATGGGCAGCAGGATCATCAGGAACATCAGCAACAGCGAGTCGGTCGTTGCGATAACGATCATGCCCAGGCTGAACATGAAGCCGCCGCAGCAGATCACCCACCGGGCTGACAGTTTGTCGAGCAGGTAACCCACCGGAGGGGAGAGCAGTGCGTTGCCGAGCAGGTAGGCCACAAACCCCAGGTTGAGGTTGGCGCGGCTGATGTCGAACTCCTCGCTGACGGGGACGACGAACAGGCCGAAGATATAGGTGGTGCAGCCGGAGGCGAACATGGCACAGACAAACATGCCGGCATGTACTCTCCAGCCTGCGTAGAGCGAACGGATCACGTCAAATCCGGGCATCGTCGTTCCTTATGGTTATGGTCTGGTCGTACTCTTTCTGATCGTTATCTTTCGACTTCGGCGGTCATGCACCGGCAGCGGGTATGCCCGGGCACACACGAACTATCGGGGTTATGCGGGCTCCCGGGTGGTTTCGGCGAACAGCGCCGCGACCCGCTGGCCAATGGTTCTCGTTTGCCACAGGTTCAAAAACATGGTCAGCATATGGAGCACCACCCGGGCATCCTCGTGATCCCGGAAACAGGCATCCCGTGGGCTGTGGGCTTGCTCGATATCCGGGACGGTGGCCTCGAGAATGGCCGGCGCGTCCATCAGGTAGGCCAGCCCCATGAGGCTGGCGTAGAGGACGGTGTCATTGCGCAGCTCATCCACAGGCAAGGGTTCACCACCGTGGCGAACGAAGCTGTCGAGGAAGGCTGCCAGCACATCGTCCAGGTGGCCGTTCCAAAGATCCACATCCGCACCGCTGAAGGCGCCGTAGATGGCCTGGGCCACGTTCATCTGCCCCACCAGGCCCCAGTCCATCAGGCCGCACTGCAGCCGCCCGTCGCTGTCGCGCCAGAACCAGGCATTGTCGATATTGGCGTTCCAGTGACACAGGGCGATGCATGCCGGCCGACTCAGCAGATGCTGCTTGAGCGCTTCGCTGCGATCGCTCACCTGCGGCACTTCCCGAACAAAGCGGTCGAGAAATTCGGGATCGGCCACGTTGTCCGGGAAAAGTCGGGCGTGGCGCTGGACGAAGGCCGCTATCCGAGTGGCGCGCCGCTCCAATTGTTCACGGGAGTAGACAATGGGGTCGCGCGTCACTGCCGAGGCCAGGTGGAAAGGAAACTCGTGCTGAACATCACCGGGGAGCTGGCCGGCACGATGGGCGCCGGCCAATGCGCCCAATGCGGTCATGATCGCCCGGTAACGCGCCAGCGGTTCGGGGACCACCTCGTCCAGGCACTTCGGATAGTGAGGCTCGATGCCGTCGCGCCCGTACTGCACCTGTTCGGTGATCAGCAGGCCGGTACCGGAGGCGGCTTCAAAGTCGGCAAACAGGCAGGTGGGCACCCGGATGGGAAAGCCGGCGCCCATGGAGAGCTGCGCCAGCTTGATCTCGGGGTGCATCATGTGGCGGACGTTTTCCCGATCGCGGGCCGGGTCCTCGAAGTTGCGGGAAAACTTGATGAACAGGTCGCAGGGCAGGCTTACCGAGGGCGCATGGTACTCGACCGTCAGCCGCATCTTGCTGCCGGTACCCCCACCCTGGAAGGGCTCGGCACTGACGATCCGCCGCACCGATTCGCCGTCCTTGAGCGCACCACTGGTGCGAAAGGCCCTCGTCAGAAAGTCCGCACCCCCCGCTTTCAGGG
>JBJHAZ010000248.1:0-3926 GCA_050485225.1 Gammaproteobacteria bacterium | reverse complement strand
GTATGGTGTCCAGCACTGCCTGTTGCTCGGGGTACAGCTCGGGCGGTGTCTGCTGCAGCAAGTGGGGGTTGTCCGCCCCGGCCACCAGCGCCTCCGCAGTGGCGTGCGCCCCGGCCACCACCGCTTCCGTCGCTTCGATCAGCCCCTTGTCCGCCAGCTGCTTCAGCACGGCCGGCTTGATGCCCGCCTGCGCCAGCGCCGATTGCGAACATTCGCCCGTCTGCTGTATGCGGGCCAGCGCCTCGCGCTGGCGGGGTGCGCGGGACAGCGTGCGCTGATAGTCCTCGACGGCCGGCAGGCCGGCGCCGTGAGGGGTCAGGCGCCAGACCGTTTCGGTGGCGACCGGCGGTGCCGTTCCCCGTCGCAGCAGTACCGGAAAACACTGGGCCAACGCATCGCCCACCGGGTGCAGGTAATAGTCGGCCGCCCACAGGAACAGCTCGAACAGGGTGGCGGGCACCAGCGGCTCCCGGTCGATGGCCGCCTCGATGGTCTTGAGACGGCTCGTGTTCTCCGGTTCGCCGAAGCCCGGCTCCACCACCCAGCCCACCAGGCTGCGCCGCCCGAAGGGCACCTGTACCCGGCTGCCGGGCTCGAGAGGCTCACCCCCATCCTGCGGCGGGAGATAGTCGAAGGTGCGGCGCAGCGGCGAGGGCACCGCGATGCGGTAAAAGCTCGGGAGCAGGGGGCCGGCTTGCGGTGGCATGGGGCAGAGCAATCCTGAGGGTGGCCGCAGATTCTCGGGCATTGGGGGTGGTCGGGGCAAATGGGTGTGAGCGGGTTGCCGAATCCTTGACCGGGCCACTTCATCGGACCAACCGTATTGGCCGGGCTTGCGGCTTGATATGCACCACTTTTCTGGTAGAATGCCGCCTCCAAATTCCATAGCGCATACGGTGCCCGGCGCGATCAACGCTCAATTTTGACCGGGTGGCGGTATGCAAGCGACAGAGGCAATGCCATGAAATCCGATATCCATCCCGCATTTGGTGAGCTGGTAGCCAAGTGCAGCTGCGGCAACGAGATCAAGGTCGGTTCCACCGCGGCCGGGAACATCCACCTCGACGTCTGCTCCGAATGCCACCCGTTCTACACCGGCAAGCAGAAGATCGTTGACACCGGTGGCCGTATCGACCGCTTCAAGAAGCGTTTTGGCACCCGCACTGCTCGCTAAGCGGTTCGGGCAACGCCCGATCATGCAACGCAGTTTGCAAAAAACGCCGGCAGCCTTGCTCGCCGGCGTTTTTTTATGCCTGCTGTTTGCGCTTGCCGGCCCGCTGGTCGCCCGCGCTTCGACCGCCGGCAGCGTCGATGCCTGCATTCCCCTGCCCGGTGGCGAATGGGCCGAACTGGCGCGGGTGGTGGACGGCGATACCCTGCGATTGGCCGATGGACGCAGCGTTCGGGTGCTCGGCATCAATGCCACCGAGACCGGCCGGCGCGGGCAGCCGGACGAACCCTACGCCCGGGAGGCCACCCGCCAGGCGCAGGCGTTTCTTGCGGGGCAGGATCGCGTGCGCCTGGTGACAGGGCTGGAGCCCCAGGATCGCTACGGTCGCCTGCTGGCCCACGTCTATCGCCCCGATGGCGCCAGCCTGGAGGAGGCACTGCTGCGTCGCGGGCTCGCCTTTCACTCCCCGGTACCGCCCAATCTCACCCAGGCGGAATGTTACGCGGCGCTGGAAGCGCAGGCGCGCGGCGAGGAGCTGGGCATCTGGAGCGACGACGGCGTTGCGCCCGTCGCTGCAGCCGAGGTGTCCCGTGGTGGCTACCAGCGCATCCGGGGCACCGTCACCGCCATCGACTTTCGCCGCAGCTGGTGGCTGAGCCTGGATGACAGCTTTACCGTGGTGGTCTACCCCGACGATCAGGTGCACTTCACCCGCGAAGCCATCGAAGCCCTCGAGGGACAGGACATCGAAATCAAGGGATGGGTGTTCCCGGTGCGCGGCGAGCTGCGCGTCAAACTGGAAACCCCCTGGGTCCTCCAGGTCCTGTAGGCGCCCACCGCATTACCCCACCCTTGCCAACACCGTTTTGGGCGATACCGTCAGCACGTGCCGGGTGCCGAGGTGGCCGAACAGGCCGACGATGGCGGTCGCCACCAGCGGCAGCCCGAGCCACAGCGTCAGGTTGCTGCTGTAGTCGATGTTGAAGAACTCGCGGTACATGACCCGGCAGGCGATATCCACGCCGATCACCGCCAGTAGGCCGGCGGCGAGCCCCAGCGCCGCGAATTCCGCCAGATGGCGCTGCAGCAGAAAACGTCGACTGGCACCCACCGCACGCATGATGGCCGCTTCGTGCAGGCGGCGATCCGAATTGGCCTGGATCACCGCGAACAGCACGGCGATGCCCCCACCCAGCACGAAGAGCACCATCAGCTCGACGGCCAGGGTCACCTGGGTCAACACCGTCTGCAGCTGCTCCAGAATCGGCTCGACGCTGATGATGTTGGCGGCGGGGAACTGCCGCGCCATCACGCCGATGATCGAACGGTCGTCGCCCGGGACATGAAAGCTGGTGAGGAAGGTCACCGGCATGCCATCCAGCGAACCGGGCGCCATCACCATGAAGAAGTTCGGCGACAGGGTTTCCCAGACCACTTCGCGGATGCTGCTGACGGTGGCGGTGACGCGCCGGCTGCCACTCTCGAAGGTGATGGTGTCGCCGAGATCGACGCCGAGCCGGCGCGCGAAGTCCGCCTCCATGGACAGGCCGTTGTGGTCCAGGCGCGGCGGCCACTCGCCGCGCATGATCCGATTGTCCGGGTCGAGAACATCGTTCCAGCTCAGGTTGTACTCGCGGGAAAAATCGTCGTCATCCTCGTCGGCCCGGCGGCTGAGTCCGTCCAGATGGACGGGCAGCGGCTGGTCATTGACACTGACCATGCGGGCGCGCACCACCGGGTGCAGGTCGGCCGCGATACCCCGCGACGCCAGCAGCTCGGCAAGATCACCGCGCTCGTGGGGCTGGATGTTCATCACGAAATGATTGGGGGCCTCCTCGGGCAGCTGCATCTGCCAGCGTTCCAGCAGGTCGCCGCGCAGCTCGGCCATCACGCCCATGGCGAGTAGCGCGGTGGCCATGGCCACGATCTGGCCGGCGTTGGCGGCGGCGTGGGTGCCCAGCCGACCCACCACGGCGGGCCTGGCGGGCAGACGCCTGAGGGTCCGCAGCAGCCAGTACAGGCCCAGCCCCACCAGAACCAGCGCCACCAGCAGGGCGGCCAGCACCAGCAGCACCGGCACGTCGGTCACGCCCAGCACGGCCAGCAGGGCACCGAGCAGGATGGGGGGCAGGGGGTAGAGTATCCAGTTGGACAGCTTCGGTGGCTCCAGGTCCCGTCGCAGGATACGCAGGGGTGGTACGCCCGACATGCGCAGCAGCGGGGGCAGGGCGATGCCGGCCATCAGCAGCACCCCGGTGGCCACGCCGGGCAGCAGGGCGAATGGATCGGGTGCCGGTACCGACGGCGGCAGCAGGTCGGCCACGGCGGCAAAGATGGCGTAGTGGCCCGCAAAGCCGAGGGCACTGCCCAGGGCGCAGGCGAGCAGGGTGATCAGCGACACCTGCCAGACGCTCGCCAGCACAATCTGCCGCTGGCTGGCGCCGAAACAGCGCAGCAGGGCGCTGCCGTCCAGGTGACGGCGACTGTAGCGCTGGGCCGACATGGCGATGGCCGCCGCGGCCAGCAGCACCGCCAGAATGGCGGTGATCTTGATGTACTGCTGACCCTGCTCGAAGGCGTCGAAAGCCGCACCCTGGCCGTCGCTGACGTCCTCGAGGCGCTCGTTCTCGGTGAGCGTGGGTTCCAGCGCGGCGCGCAGCCCGTCGATATCACCGTCCGCGAACAGCATTCGGTGGCGGATGCGGCTGCCGGGTGCGATCACCTCGGCCGTCTCCAGGTCCGCGATGTTCATCAT
>JBJHAZ010000247.1:0-3943 GCA_050485225.1 Gammaproteobacteria bacterium | reverse complement strand
ACCAGCGGTGCATGAGGCAGAAACGGCAACTCGAAGCGATACGATTCGCCGCGATTCACTCCGAGCAGCATGACCGCCACCAGCGCCAGCTTGACGATCACGCCGACCATATTGAGCAGCGTGCGCAGGCCGTACTGCTCCTCCCTCAGGGTGAAGATCAGCAGCCCGGGCACCAGAGAACTGAGCACGATAGCCACAGGTAACAGGGACTGCCAGGACCAGCTCATCGGGACGCCCCCGTCAGCCACAGCACCAGTGGCGTGCTGACCAGCGCCATGCCCCACACCAGCAGCGCCGGCAGCAACGCCAGCCATTGGGCAACTACATCCGCCCGGTAGTCCGGATGCTGAGGACTGGCGCGGTCAAAGGCGATGACCACCACGCGAAACACATAGGCTGCAGACATCAGCGTGCCGGCCAGAATCGCCACCAGCCACGGCCAGCGGTCGGGCGACTGGACCACCGGCTGCAACAGCTCCCACTTGGCCAGAAACCCACCGCTCGGCGGCAGGCCGATCAGGCTGCCACCGGCCACGGCGAAGGCAAACATGGCCACAGGCATGGTCTGGGTGGCGCCCTTGAGGGCATATACCCGCCGCGAGCCATGGGTTTCCTGCATTTCACCCGCGGCCAGGAACATGGAGACCTTGGCCAGCCCGTGGGCCAGTACGAACAGCCACAGCGCCACATACAGGCGCGGCATGTCCCAGTGCAGCAGCAGGCCGAGGGCCAGCAGGGCATAACCGAGCTGGGCCACCGTGGAATAGGCCACCAGCACCTTGAGCAGGGGCGCGCGCAGGGACCACCATCCGCCCGTCATCAGCGCCAGCACACCCGCCAGCGCCATGGCCAGCCCGGCACCACCGTGCAGGCTCGCCGGCGCCACCTCGCTCCACAGCAGCCAGAGAATGAACAACGGCCCCTTCACCACCAGCCCGGACAGCAGCGCACTCACCGGGGTCGGTGCGCCCGCATGGGCGGCGGGCAGCCAGAGGTGGAGGGGCCACAACGCCGCCTTGAGCATCAGCCCCAGCGTCATGGCCACCAGCGCCACGCGGGTGATGGGGTCATCCTCGGCCATCGACCCCAGCCAGGCCACATCCAGAACCCCGTAGCGACCGTACAGCAGTGCGACGCCGAGCAGGTACAGCATCGACCCGCCCAGCGACAGCACCAGATAGTCCAGAGCGGGACGCCAGCTCTTGCGACCGGCGAGCGCCACCAGCGCCACGGCCACCAGCCCGAGCAGTTCCAGGGTCACATAGAGATTGAACAGGTCGGCGGACAGCCAGAGTGCCGCCAGCGAGCCGTGCAACAGACAGGACAGCGCCCAGTAGTCGTCGAACTCCGGATGCCGCCGCCTGACGCGAGCGGCATACAGGGCCACCAACAGATGCAGCAGCGCGGTGAACCCCAGCAGCAGCGCTGCCAGCGGCGACAGCCGGAAACGAATGGCCAGCGGTGCCTCCCACCCCCCGAGGGTCATCGCCGTGTCGCCCTGGGCCGTCACCGCCACCAGCGCCATGCTCGCCGCAACCAGGCTGGCCAGGGACGCCAGAATCACCAGCAGGGGCGCGGCCCGCGGCCGATACAGCAACAGGCCGAGGCCGGTGAGCAACGGAATCGCCAGGCTCGCCAGTGCCGGCGTCATGGCCGCTCCTCCCCGTGGCGTGCGCCGGACTCGTCGCGCTCACGACCGGCCTGCGCCAGTGCACGGTGCAGACGCACCGCAAAGGCGGTGGCGCTGACGCCCACCACCAGCCCGGTGACCACCAGGGCCTGCAATACCGGATCCGGCTCGGCGCCACGGGCCGCCAACGTCACCATCACCATGAAGGCGCCACCGGCCATGATGTTGACCGCAATGATACGCCGCAGCGCCGAGCGAGCCAGCAGCAACCCGCCCAGTCCCAACAGCCACAACAGTACGCCCACGGCCGCGAAGAACAGCAGCGAACTCATGAGCGCAGATCCTCGCCGTCACCCGCCACCAGCAGCGCCAGCGACACCGCAATGGACCAGGTGGCCACGATCTCGATCACCAGAATGAGCGCCTTGGCGTGGTCGGCGGGGTACTGCAACCAGTCCTTGCCCAGCGCGAAAGTTCCCAGAGCGACCAGGAAGAACACCAGCACACCGCCCAGCACACTGCCCCGCACCGCCCAGTGGGACCATCGCAACGGCGGCAACAGCCGGCTGAAACGCAGTACCACGGCACCGGTCGCCAACAGCGCACCGGCCTGGAAGGCACCCCCGGGAGCCACCGTGCCGCGCCACAGCACATAGCCGCCCACCACTACCAGCAACGGGGCCAGCAAGCGACTCCAGGCCACCAGCGCCGGCCAGGGCGCCACCATCGGATCACTGGACGCGCCGACCACCTGACGCATGGCCAGTACCGCCAGCAACACCACCAAAAGTTCCAGCAGCGTATCCCACGCACGGAAATTGAGAAGCACCGCGGTGACCGGGTGCTCGACACCACTGTCCGCCAGAAACTCGGCCGTCAGCGTCGGCAGCAACCCTGGCTGCGGGTCCAGACCGGGCAGCGCCTGCCAGGCCAGCCAGAACAGCCCCGCGCCCACTACCAGCGCCAGTGCTGACGGGCCCGGTCGCAAAAGACCGGCCTCGGTTCTGTCCTCGCCAGCGAGGGCCCACAGCATCAGCACCCCGGTCAACCCGGCCCCGATGGCGGCTTCGGCCAGCGCCAGGTCCACCACGCCGAAACGGGCCCAGGCCACCGCCAGCATCAGGCCGAAGGCGATGTAGAGCACCACACTGGCGCGCAGGCTCGGATTGACGAGCGCGCCGGCCGCCAGCGACAGCAGCACGCCCGCCAGGGCGATATCAAACACCCAGACCGTCAAGGCCCGTCCTCCGGACCGACACCCTGGCGTTCGCGCTCGAAGCGGGCATACAGCTGACAGGCCACCGCCCCGGATACCATCACCAGCAGCCAGATCAGCAACAGCAACAGGATTTCCCGGCCGCTTTCGGCACCGGTCGCCAGACCGGCGGTCACCAACCCGAGCCCGACCGTATCGGCCTTGGTGACCGCATGCAGCCGGGAGAACACATCGGGGAAGCGCAACAGGCCCACCGTGCCGGCCACAAAAAAGAACAGACCGGCGGCCATCAGCCCATGACCCAACACGGGGAGCACCAAACCACCGATCATCGGCGCCCTCCCCGGCTGAGCCGCAGCAGCTGCACCAGCGCCATGGAGACCACGGCCGCCAACAGCGCCAGTACCAGCGCCACCTCCAGCAACACCGGCTTGGCGAACCAGCGCGACAGGAGCAACACCACGGCGATGCCGGCGGTACCGAAGATCTGCACCGCCAGCAGCCGATCGGCAAGGGAGGGGCCGCGCCAGACTCGCCAGCAACCGGCCGCGATGGAGATCAACAGGACGACCGCGATCAGGGCAATCAAGCGCCGCCCCCGCCCACCTGCACCAGATAGTGCTCGAGCCGGGTGACCGTGGGCTGCCAGTCGTGGGCCGTATCCAGCACGTGCAGATGCAGGGCATCCTCGTCGATGTGAGAGGCGAGCGTGCCGGGCAGCAACCCCACCATCAGCGACAGCACCAGCCGGGTCTGGGGACTGCCACCGGACATTGGGTAGACCACCCAGCCCGGCGCCACCCGGCGACCCGGCAACAGGGCGCGACGACTGACATCCAGGGCGCCGACCAGCAAGGCGTGCAGAAAAAACAGGATGAAGCGCGGCAGAACACGGTACCGCAACCGGGCCATCGGAGCGCCCAGCCGAACAGCCAGCAAGGCACCGGCCAACGCCAGAACCGCACCCACGAGCCAGCCCTCCGCGCCGCCGGCCAGTAGCCACCACAGCGCGGCGAGAGACAGCCACCAGAATGCCAGCCCCGTTGCAAGGTCGCGCCAACTCCGTGATTTTTCCATCTATTTTTCTGTCCGAAAAA
>JBJHAZ010000246.1:0-3944 GCA_050485225.1 Gammaproteobacteria bacterium | reverse complement strand
TTGGTCTGCTTGAGCAGGTCGCGGGCATTCTTGAGACGCACCTCCTGCAGATACTCCAGCGGCGAGCGCCCCACCGCGTCGCGAAAGCGCCGGTTGAGAGTGCGCACACTCATGTTGAACTGTTCGGCCAGCTCCTGGATCCGCACCGATCGCGCATAGTTGTCCTGCAGCCAGATCTGCACCTGCGAGATGTCCTCGTCGGGATGATGGCTGACCTTGCGGGCCAGGTACCGGGGTGGCTCGAAGGAGTTGCGAATCTCGTGGAAGAAATTGCGCTCCACCTGGTTGGCCACCACCCGCCCGTAGACCCGGTGGATCAGGTGCACCATCAGCTCCGCCATGGAATTCAGGCCGGCCGCACAGTAAAAGCTGTCGGACTGGGTAATGAAGTACTGGCGCTTGAGATCCACCCGCGGGTAATCCTTCTGGAATCCCTCGAAGTAATGCCAGTGGGTGGTGGCAGCGCGGCCGTCGAACAGCCCCGCTGCCGCAGTGAAGCAGCAGCCCGTCCCCACCGAGGTGAACAGCGCACCGCGCTCGGCGAGCTGACGCAGCCAGGGCAGGTAGGCCCCGTAGCGGCGCACCACCGGACGCGGGTTGCGCCACATGGCGGGGATATGCACCAGGTCACAGCGCTCCACCGCCGTGATGGCGCAGGTGGGCGCCAGGCTGAAACCCAGCGACGTGGTCACCGGCTCGCCGAGCGGGCTGACCAGATCGATCCGCACCCGACGGGCCTCGCGATCCCGACCCAGCGCCGCCGCCTCAGCGGTGCGCCACATTTCCGCCGCCAGCGTCACGCTGGTGGACAGCACGTTGTCGTAAAGCACGATCGCCACATGGAAAGCGGGCTGTATCATAAACAGCGGAGCCTGATGACCGAAAAGACCAACTTTATGGCCTGATCGACCAGATTTCAATCGCCGAACCTGTCTAGAATATGTCAATTGAATGTCAGCAGGCTCAGGGGTCCGACAATATGCAGGCACTTCCCGTCATCATCGGTTTCGGCGGCATCAACGCCGGCGGCCGCTCATCCTTCCACCAGGCCTATCGCCGCACCGTGATCGAAAGCCTGGACACCGAAACCCGCGATCGCACCCTGGCGGGGCTGGCCTGCCTGATGGGCCTGGTGCAGTGGAGCGAGGCCAGCTACCGCGACGAGGAAGGTCACGCCCTGACCGACGCCGAGGTGGCCGAGCGCTACCGCAAGGCGGTCATCGAGGGCACGCTGGTGCGCCACATCGACGGCAGCCTGTTCGACCCGAACCACGCGGCCTGGCAGCGCCGCATGACGATTCGCGCCGAGGACGAAGACGGCAGCCTGATCTTTATTGCGCCGCGCAACGGGCTGCCCGAACCCCTGCCGCCCGGCTGGGAGGTGGAAGCACTCGCCGACGGCACCCATCGCGTCACCGTCAGCGGCGCCACCGAAGTCCTGCTGCCCAGCACCCGGGAGCTGCCGGTCAAGGCCGGCGGACAGTGCCCGAGCGGCTTCAACCCCGCCATTCTCTACAACTCGCGCTTTCAGCCGCGCGGCCTGCAGCTGGCCCTTTTCGCCGCCACCGATGCGCTGCGCTCCACCGGCATCGACTGGGACGTCATCGCCCAGGCCGTGCACCCCGACGAAGTGGGCGTCTACGCCAGCTCCTGCTACGGCCAGCTCGACGATGAGGGCTGGGGCGGCATGTTGCGCGCCCGCGCCCAGGGCAACCGTCCCTCCGCCAAACAGGCGCCCATGGCGCTGAACACCATGCCGGCGGATTTCCTCAACGCCTATGTACTCGGCAGCCTCGGCCACACCGAAGCGGTGACCGGCGCCTGCGCCACCTTCCTCTACAACCTGCGCGCCGGCATCGAGGACATCAAGTCGGGCCGCCGCCGCGTGGCCATCGTCGGCTGCGCCGAAGCGCCGATCCTGCCCGATGTACTGGAGAGCTACGCCAACATGGGCGCGCTGGCCACCGACGATGCGCTGGCCAAGCTGGACGGTGTCGACACCCCCGACTGGCGTCGCGCCAGCCGCCCCTTCGGCGACAACTGCGGCTTCACCATGGGTGAGTCCGCCCAGTACATCATCGTCACCGACGACAGCCTGGCCGTCGAGCTGGGCGCCGACATCCATGCTGCGGCCACCGATGTGTTCATCAACGCCGACGGCATCAAGAAGTCCATTTCCGGCCCCGGCCCCGGCAACTACATCACCTTTGCCAAGGCCGTGGCCGCCGCCGCTCAGGTGGTGGGCATGGAGACGGTACGCACGCGCAGCTTCGTGCAGGCCCACGGCTCCAGCACTCCACAGAACCGCGTCACCGAATCCACCATCTTCGACCGCATCGCCGAGGCCTTCGATATCCGCGACTGGCCCGTGGTGGCCGTCAAGGCCTTCTTCGGCCACACCATGGGCACCGCCAGTGGTGACCAGGTCGCCAACACCCTGGGCATCTTCCGCCACGGCATCCTGCCCGGCGTGAAGACCGTCGAACGCTTTGCCGACGACATCGCCGCCGACCGGCTGGCCCTGTCCACCACTGACCGCCAGCTCGAACCCGGCCAGCTGGCGGTGGCGTTCATCAACGCAAAGGGCTTCGGTGGCAACAATGCCACGGCAGTGCTGCTCTCGCCGCAGCAGACCGAGCAGATGCTGGCCAAACGGCACGCCGACCGCTGGGCGGACTACCTGGAGCGCCGCGAGGTCACCCGCGCCCACGCCGCCGACTACGAAACCTCTGCCGACCACGGCGAACTCACCCCCATCTACCGGTTCGGCGAGCCGCTGGTGGACGAGAGCGAAGTCCGCATCGATCACGAAACCGTCACCATTCCCGGCTACAGTCAGCCCGTGCTGCTGCCCGCCGAAAACCCCTGGGCCGACATGAGTTGACCGGCGCGCCGGGCAACCCTCCGGAGGCCTGCTACACTTGAGGGTCGCGGCCCGAAAAAGGCCCGGCGGCCCACTTTTATGTGATCAGAAAATGTGCGAAAGTGGCCGCCCTTTTGGCCCGGGGTGACCTCCCCGCGCGCACCTTTCCGACACTCAGCCCACAGGGGGTTCACCACGTTGAAGACTCCAGAATCGTTGCAGACTCCGGATGCACCGCACGCCGTCGACGCCGCCAACACAGAGGCATCACCGGCAGAGACCCTCTCCGCGGTCGCCGATCTCTATCACATCAACGACTGGGGCGCCGGCTACTTCTCCGTATCGGACCAGGGCGAAGTGCTGGTGCACGGCAACCAGGAGCCCGGCGCCACGCCGGTCTCGCTGATGCAGGTGGTGCAGGGTCTGCGCGAGCGGGGGCTCGACATGCCGGTGCTGCTGCGCGTCGAAAACCTGCTCGACCACCGCATCACCCTGCTCAACGAAGCCTTCGGGCAGGCCATCCGCACGGCCGGCTACCAGAACGAGTACCGCGGTGTATTTCCCATCAAGGTAAACCAGCAGAGCCACGTGATCGACGAGATCGCCCACTTCGGCGCGCGCTACCACCACGGGCTCGAGGCCGGCAGCAAGGCCGAGCTGATCATCGCGCTTTCGACCCTGCGCGACAACGACAGTTGCATCGTCTGCAACGGCTACAAGGACGAGGAGTTCATCGACCTCGGCCTCGCCGCGCGCCAGCTGGGCATCCGCTGCTTCTTCGTCATCGAAACGCCCACCGAGCTGCCCATCATCATCGAGCGCAGCCGCGCCCTCGGCATCAAACCGATGATCGGCGTACGCCTCAAGCTGGCCGCCAAGGTGGACGGCCACTGGAACGCCGACAGCGGCGACCGCAGCATTTTCGGCCTCAGCACCACCCAGCTGATCGACATCGTCGACCAGCTCAAGGAAGCCGACATGCTCGACTGCCTGCAGCTGCTGCACTTCCACCTCGGCTCGCAGATCCCCAACATCCGCAACATCCGTACCGGCGTGCTCGAAGCCTGCCGCTACTATGTGG
>JBJHAZ010000245.1:0-3970 GCA_050485225.1 Gammaproteobacteria bacterium | reverse complement strand
CAGGATCGAGTCGAACACGCTCATGCGCTGGAAGGGTCGGGAAAAATCGTAGTGCTTCTCCTGCACTACCTCGCCATCCTCGTTCTTGACGGTACACGGCACCACGGCGGTCCCCAGCAGCTCTTCACAGAGCTTGCGCAGCATGTCCTCGGTGAGATCCATCAGCTCGCGATAGTCGGCGTAGGCCTGATAGAACTCGAGCATGGTGAACTCGGGATTGTGCCGAGTGGAGAGACCCTCGTTGCGGAAGTTGCGGTTGATCTCGTAGACGCGCTCGAAGCCACCGACCACCAGGCGCTTGAGGTACAGCTCCGGCGCCACACGCAGGTACATGTCGATGTCCAGCGCATTGTGGTGGGTGATAAAGGGCCGCGCCGTGGCGCCGCCGGGAATCACCTGCAACATGGGGGTTTCCACCTCCATGAAGTCGCGACCGTTGAGGTAGCGGCGGATGAAATCGATGGCGCGGGAGCGCAGGCGGAACACGTCGCGGATCTCGGGATTGACGATCAGGTCCACATAGCGCTGGCGATAGCGCAGCTCCTGATCCGCAAGGCCGTGGTACTTGTCGGGCAGCGGCCGCAGGCCCTTGGTGAGCAGCTGGTACTGCTCCAGGTTAACGTACAGGTCGCCCTTGCCGGACTTGTGCAGCGCACCGGTCACGCCCACCACATCGCCGATGTCCCACAGGCCCCAACGGTCCTTGATGGTGTTCTGGGCGTCCTTATCGGCGTAGAGCTGAATGCGGCCGCTGGCGTCCTGAAGCACCATGAACGGGCCACGCTTGGCCATGATGCGGCCGGCAACGCTCACCTTGTGATCCAGTTGCTCGAGCTCCTCCTTGCCCTTGTCGCCGAACTCGGCCTGCAGCGGCTCGGCCAGGTGGGTGCGACGAAAGTCGTTCGGGAACGCATTGCCCTGCTCCCGAATGGCGGCCAGCTTGGCGCGGCGTTCCGCGATGAGCCTGTTCTGGTCCTGAAGGTCCTGCTGCTGGTCTGACATGAAAAATCCTGATATGGGTTCAAGTTCGCGGACGGCGCGGGTTTGTAATGTGGGTGTACCGGCCCATTCGCTCACGGAGTGAGCTCCTACAAGCATAGCCCCGCAGGCTGGGGACCCACACGTCGCACTCCGACCACCCCGCTGTAGGAGCCCGCCGGCCCAGGCCGCCCTCTCTGGCCGCGTTGCGGCCATTCACCTTGTCTGCGGGCGAATCGGTCGTGGCACCGGAGCCGGGAGGTCCAACCGAGCTGGTTTCTCCCTACAACCCCTTCTTGAGCGACGCCTCGATAAAGCGATCCAGATCGCCATCGAGGACAGCCTGGGTATTGCGGGTCTCCACGCCGGTGCGCAGGTCCTTGATGCGCCCGTCGTCGAGCACATAGGAGCGAATCTGGCTGCCCCAGCCGATGTCGGACTTGCTGTCCTCCACCGCCTGCTGCTCCGCCTGGCGTTTCATCATCTCCATCTCGTAGAGCTTGGCCTTCAGCATCTTCATACACTTGTCGCGGTTCTGATGCTGGGAGCGTTCGCTCTGGCACTGCACCACAATGCCCGAGGGGTTATGGGTAATGCGCACCGCCGAATCGGTCCGGTTGACGTGCTGGCCGCCGGCACCACTGGCGCGGTAGGTGTCGACGCGCAGGTCGGCGGGGTTGATCTCGATGGCGATGTCGTCGTCGATCTCCGGCGACAGGAACACCGCCGAGAACGAGGTGTGGCGACGGTTGCCCGAATCGAACGGCGACTTGCGCACCAGCCGGTGCACGCCGGTCTCGGTGCGCAGCCAACCGAAGGCGTAGTCGCCCTGGACATGGATCGTGGCGCTCTTGATACCCGCCACCTCGCCGGCAGAACACTCCACCAGCTCGGTCTTGAAGCCCTTGTCGTCGGCCCAGCGCAGGTACATGCGCAGCAACATCTCGGCCCAGTCCTGCGCCTCGGTGCCACCGGAACCGGCCTGGATATCCAGATAGGCGTTGTTGGGGTCCATCTCGCCGGAGAACATGCGCCGGAACTCGAGCGCCTCAAGGCGGGATGTCAGGCGGCCCAGATCGGCCTGGATCTCGGCGACGGTGTCCTCATCGTCCTCGGCCGCCGCCATCTCCAGCAGCTCTTCGGCATCGGCGATGCCGCTGTCGAGCTCCTCGATGGTTTTGACGACGTTTTCCAGCGAGGAGCGCTCACGACCCAGCTCCTGGGCGCGCTCGGGATTGTTCCAGACGTCGGGGTCGCCCAGCTCCAGCTCTACTTCCGCGAGACGGTCCTTCTTCTCAGCGTAGTCAAAGATACCCCCTGAGCACGTCCGTACGCGCGCGAAGGTCGGAGAGCTTGTTCTTGATGGGATTGATTTCCAAGGTTTCGATTCCTGCAAGGGTGCAGCCGCCGGCACGCGCCAGCGGCGATTGAATGGGTCCGGGTGAACAGCCCGCGATTCTAGCAAGTCGGCGGCGGACTAGGGAACCGGTTCAGCCCGGCGCCCGCGTCCGCTCAGGGGCTCAACCGCTGCTCCAACTGCCGCGCCACGTCATCCACATCGAACAGGCCGTGCTCCCAGAACACGATGTCGCCCACCGGATTGATGATCATGGTAAAGGGAATCGCCCCCATCCAGCGACCTTCCAGCAACTCGGCGATGGTGTCGGTGTCGGGGATATCCAGACGGTAGTTCACCAGGTTGGCGTTGTACTCGCGCAGAAACTGCAGGGCCGCCTCGCCGGTCTGCGGCGGCTCAAGATTGACGGTAACCAACTCGAAATTGCGATCGCGAAAGCGGTCCGCCAGACCGACCAGCTCCGGCATCTCCTTGCGGCACGGCTCGCACCAGGTGGCCCAGAAATTCACCAGCCGCCAACAGCCGTTCGGTTCGAGCACCTGCGCCTGAAAACGCTCGAGCCGGATGAACTCGAGGGCCACGTCCTCCGGTTCAGCACCGTTGAAGGGGGCTTCCCACAGACGGCTTTCACAGAACATGGAGCGGCGCTCGGCACCCTCGGGCTGAGCGGAGCCGCGGGCGATCTCGTGGCGGTCCGCCGGTACACGGGTGGAGCTGTCCGACGTGGAGAGCAGCGCAATCAGCAGGCCGGAACTGACCAATACGGCCAGCACGAACAGAACTCGGAACACCATCGGACGACACCTCCACCAACCCCGGGAAAGCCGCCCATGCTACAACAGCCAGCCATCGGTTTCCTGTGGACCCGATGACAAGGTCATGCGCCAGCACCCTGCTACAACGAATTGCCGCAGCACCACCCCGACGCCCAGGCCCACTGGAAATTGAAACCGCCCAGCTGCCCGGTGACGTCCAGCACCTCGCCGATGAAGCGCAACTGGGGCAATCCCTGCACGCTGAAATCCCGCGACGAGATACTGCCCGTATCCACGCCGCCCAGCGTGACCTCTGCGGTGCGATAACCCTCGGTACCCGCCGGGTTGACCACCCACTCAGCCAGCGTCTCCGCCAACTCGGCCAGTCGCTGGTTGCCCTGCTCCGCCATGGGGGCATCACGACTGGCCTCGTCCAGCCACCAGTCACCGAGCAGCTGCGCCAGCCGTTTGGGCAGCTGTTCGCCCAGCCAGCGCCGCAGGGTCGCCCTGGGGTGCTGGTGCCGGAACGCCCGCAGGGCCGTCTCGATGCCAGCCGCATCCCCGAGGGCCGGCAGCAGGTTGATGTGCAACGGATCGCCGGGCTGCCAGTAGCTGGAGATCTGCAGCATGGCCGGCCCGGACAGGCCGCGATGGGTGATCAGCATCGGCTCGGCGAAGGACTGGCTCCCACAGCGAGCGATCACATCGGTACTGATGCCCGACAGCGGCGCCAGCCGCTCCTTGAGGTCCGGGTGCAGGGTAAAGGGCACCAGCCCGGCCCGCGTCGGCCGGATCGACAACCCGAACCGGCGCGCCACCTCGTAGCCAAATCCGGTGGCGCCGAGGGTGGGAATGGACAGCCCGCCGGTGGCCACCACCA
>JBJHAZ010000244.1:0-3978 GCA_050485225.1 Gammaproteobacteria bacterium | reverse complement strand
GGTCGACCTGTACGACGAGGCACTGGAGCGGGCAGTACGCCAGTTCCAGCACCGCCACTACCTCGCCGAGGACGGCATCGTCGGCCCGGCCACCCTCGGCGCCCTGAACACCCCGCGCAGCGCGCGGATCGACCAGATGCGCGTCAACCTCGAGCGCCTGCGCTGGCGCAGCAGCGAGCTGGAGCCCCACATGGTCGTCGTGGACATCGCCGGGGCCCGGGTGCGCTACTACCGCGACGGCGCGCTGGCGTGGCAATCGCGTACCCAGGTGGGCACCTCGGCGCGCCGCACGCCCATCCTCCGATCGGAGGTTACCCACTTCACCTTCAACCCGAGCTGGACCATTCCGCCCACCATCCTGCGGCAGGACAAGCTGCCCCGCATTCGCAGCGACCCCGACTACCTGGAGGAAAGCCGGCTGCGGGTACTGGATACCGATGGCAACGTCCTCGACCCGAGCGAGGTGGACTGGAGCCGCCCGGGCGCCATCATGCTGCGCCAGGACCCCGGCCCGGACAACCCGCTGGGGCAGGTCGCCATCCGCTTCCCCAACCCGTTTTCGGTCTATCTCCACGACACGCCCAGCCAACGCCTGTTCGCCAGCGCCCAGCGCACGTTCAGCTCCGGCTGCGTACGCGTGGAGGACGCCATGACGCTGGTGGACCACCTGATCGAGCACGCCAGCGACTACAGCGAGGGATACATCGCCCGTGTCGTGGCCAGTGGTCGCACCGGCAATATCCGCCTCACCCGACCGGTACCGCTGCTGATGGATTACTGGACCGCCGAAGTGGACGACTGCGGCGAACTGATCCTGCGGCCCGACATCTATCGGCGCGACGGCATTCTCGCCGAGGCCCTGCGCCAACCCGTGCCACAGCGAGCCCTGCCCTCATGCCCCGCACCCTGACAGCGACCCTGCTCGCACTACTGGTCACGTGGCTGACCGGCTGCAGCGCCACCATTGTGCCGCCCGAACAACCCGATCAGCCGGTCACCGTCTACGTGCTCGACCACGGCCGCCACTCCAGCCTGGTACTGCCTACCGAGTCCGGCGGCATCCGCTATTCCTACGGCGACTGGGACTATTATGTGCTGCGCAAGACCAGCCTCTGGAACGGCCTGTACGCCCTACTGCGGCCATCGCCCTCGGCGCTGGGACGGGAGGAGCTCGCCCGGCACCCGGACCCCGACAACCTCGCGGACCAGCTGCGGGTCGGCATCACCCGCATCCTGCCGATCACCGTGGAGCAGCAGTCCGTCGCCGCCCTGCACCATGACCTCGAAGCCACCTTCCTGTCGGCGCTGGCCACGCGCCATTACAGCGAGGCCTTCGGGCTGGATTTCGTGCACTATCCCCGCCCCTACACCCTGCGCCACAACTCCAACCGCAAGGTCGCCGAATGGCTGGAACAACTCGGCTGCGACGTGACCGGCTCGCCGATCCTGTCCAACTGGCACCTCGCCGATCGATCACCCTGACTCGGGTGCCGGCGCACCGCAGGCGCCGACCAACACTGCTACCCTTCCATGAACCGATACCGACGCATGCCCATGGGAGGACCGCATGAACCCGACGACTGCCCGCCGCCACCCCGGTGGCCGCCTGCTCGCAACCCTGATGTGCAGCGGCATGGCCTCGGGCGCGGCCGCCGATCTCTGGACCGAGCCCAGCCCCTGGCGCAGTGAGGCGCTGATCGAGGGGCGCGACTTCGACTACAACAACGAGGCCTTCCTGCAACGGTTCAGTTTTCGTCACCTGAGCGGCGCGCCGCTCAGCGGCGACGACGGTGCCCGCGGCACCGTGGGCAGCGTCACCGGGGATGAGTTCTTCGTGGATGTGGGCTTCCAGAAGCACCTCCACTTCGACGACGACCGCCATCATGTGGTGTTGCGCCTGCAGCGCTTCGAGGATTTCGACAACCGCTTCGACCGGCAGATCGTGGGCATCGGCCGGCGTCTTGGACGGGACTGGTCGGTCACCCTGGCCGGGGACGTGCAGGGCAACAAGGCTGATATCGACCTCCAACTGGAAGCGCGCTGGCAGCCCGACGACCGGCGGCTGTTGCGGCTCGCCTACATTCGCCCGGAGCACTTCTTCAACGACAAGGGCAGCGGCGGCCGCTACACCACCCAGCCGCAGACCTTGTTCGCCCACTACCGGCATCAGGGCGAGGGCGGCTGGCGTGTGGAGGGCGCGGTGAACTACTCGCCCGAGGCAAAGCTCGATGACGAGATACTGCAGGTACTGGCCAGCGGTGACCAGCTGCGGCTGATGCTCTCCGGCGAGGTTCCAGCGGGGCCGTTACAACTGGGGGCGCGACTCGAGCTGGAGCACACCGATCGGAACTACGACTGGGCGGCGCCGCCGGTTCCCGACGCCGATCGCTTCGAACGGCGCATGCACGCCATCGAGGTATGGGGCGAACTGTCCGAGCAGCGCTGGTCACCCCGACTGGGGCTGCGCTACTTTCGCTTCGAGGAAGAGGGCTGGTTCGGTACCGAAGCCGGCACCACCGGCGAGATCGACCGCACCGAACCGCTGTTGTATGCGAGCGTCACCGTCAACACCGGCGAGCGCCACCAGTGGCAGCCAACGCTCTATGTGAGTCGCGTGGAGCATTTCCGCCAGTTCGACCAGCAGCCGGGCCGCTTTCGAGATGAAGAGGAGTGGCTGGGCAAGCTGGCGGTTCCCTGGCGCTACACGGTGGATCGGGCGAGCGGCGCCGTGCTCACGGTCAACCCCACCTTCCGGCTGCACCGCGCCGCCTTCGGTGGCGGCAATGTGCAGCTGCACTGGCCGCTGTGATCCAGGCCACGCAGTGCGGGGCCGATTCTATTCGTCCAGGCCGGTAATGCGGATGCCGGCGTGGCCGCCGTAGTGCTTGTTCATGAAGATCAGCAGTGAGGTGAGCGCTTCCGTGGCCGCCGAATTGTAGATGGAGCCGGCGTGCAGGCCGCGCAGGCCGATGGCATTGACCAGCTCGACGACCTCGGCGCGGGCGTCCTTGCTGTCACCGCACACCAGTACGTCGCAGACATCCCGGGTGCCCGCCTGCAGATGGTGGGCCGCCACATTCTGAAACGCCGACACGACCCGCACCGACTCACCCAGAAACTGCTGGGCCAGCACACCAGCGCTGCCTTCCGGCGGCAACTGCACACGCATCACCTTGGGCGGCACCAGCGGCACCGTCACATCCACCAGAATCTTGCCCGTCAGCCGATCGGCAATCTGCTCGAGCAGGGTGCGCTGTTGGCTGAAGGGCACGGTCAGTACCACGATGTCACCGGCCTCGGCGGCCGCCGGGTTATCGAGTCCCCGGATGGCGACCTGGGCCACGCCCTGTTCCCGCAATTCGGCCGTCATGACCTCGGCCGCTGCCGCCGCCTTCGCTCCGTCGCGCGAGCCCAGCACCACCGTATAGCCGGCCTGCGCCCAGCGCTTCGCGAGCCCCGACCCCAGATCGCCGGTGCCGCCAATAACCGCAAGTGTTTTCTTCATATTCCGAGTTCCCGCCCCGTGTGCTCGGACAGCGTCGCCAGCAGCGCCTCACTGTCGAAGGGTTTGGTGAGATAGGCGTCAGCGCCGACCAGTCGACCCTTGGCCTTGTCGAACAGACCATCGCGGCTGGACAGCAGAATGACCGGTATGTCGGCGTAGTCGGGATTGTTCTTGATCAGCGCGCAGGCCTGATAGCCGTCCAGGCGCGGCATCATCACATCGATCAGCACCGCGTCCGGACAGTGGTCCACCACCTGGGACAGCGAGTCGAAGCCATCTTCGGCGGTGATCACACGGCATCCGACACGGGACAGCAGCTCCCGGGCCGTGCGGCGCACCGTCTCACTGTCATCGACCACCAGTACGCACAGGCCGGACTGCGCTTCGTCGTTCACTATTTTTCTCCCAACCACGCCAGAAGCCTGAACACCCCGGAGGATGCAGGGCCCGCATCACGGCAGCCAGGATAACCG
>JBJHAZ010000243.1:0-3997 GCA_050485225.1 Gammaproteobacteria bacterium | reverse complement strand
GCTGGAAACCCTGCGAAGTTATCTGATCCATGACCCGGACGGCGAGTTTGACTCCAGGCTGGTGCTCGGAGAATACAGCGAGGGTGGTGAAAACCTCAGTATCCAGGGCGTCAACGCCGCCTTCCAGCGCGAGTGGGAAATCAGCGCATGCGAGGGCGCGGGCAATGCAGCCAATTGCCGCCATGCACTGGTCACCGTTTCATGGACCGATCGAGGGGGCGATGCCCGCGAGGTCGCGTTGCGCGGAGATATCAGCTATATCGATCCGGCCAAGGGCGGCATGATCATGGCCGCCCTTACCGGTGGTGATGGAGAAGGCGGCGGTTGGCACGGTACCGGTGAGAAAAGTCCGTTCAGTGATCCGGAGCTCTTCAAGGAACTGAAAAAATCCGACTACGACGACGATAACCCGTTGCCGGCCTGGTGGCCCGAGGACGTCGATACGGTCAGCTTTTACCGCGTGACGATATACGGCCCGATTGTCATCGAGCAGGGCAATATCAACGTGGACGGGGAGATCGAGGGCGAAGATCCTCCGCCGGAGTTCGAAGAGATAAGCCCTGAAATCGAAGAAATCCTTGGCGATACCGATAATGTCACCGCCAGTTGTCAATTTGTCGCTCCGCCAAAGAACGACAATGTGGGCAGCTACGAATGCACGGCGATCTACAGTTCCCTGATGGATGGCTGGAGCGGGGTTATTACCTACAAGGCTCAAAGGCAGGGGCAGGCGCCGGTGTACTGTCTGCCGACAGAGGCCTTCAAGACATCGGGATCGCCCCCCCACGTTGTGAGTTCGGTAGGGAACACCCGAGTGTACGAGCGCACGTTCAGCAACGTACGCCTCAATACCTATCTGCTGATCAGTGTTGCGGGTGGTATCAACAATTGTCCCAATAAAGAGTATCTGGGCACGCTTTAGGTAAAGGATGCGTCATGATGAAAGCAAAGGGCTTTACGCTGATCGAGGTGATGATCGTCGTGGTAATCGTGGCGATCCTGGCGGCCATTGCCTATCCCGCGTACACCAGCTACGTTCAGAAAGCCCGTCGCGCAGACGCCATGGATGCCCTGATGCATGTGCAGAATCTGCAGGAGCGGCACCGCGCCAGCAATCCGGTATTTGGCGCGCTGGGTGATATCGGCTATCCCGGGGTCGAAGCCACCGGTGCCCAGGCCGGCACGGCGTTATCCAACGACGGGCATTACCGCATCGCTGTGACCAGTCCGACCGCAACCGGCTTTACCGCTACCGCTACTGCCATCGGCAGCCAGGCCGCCGATACGGACTGCGCCACCCTGTCGATAGTGGTGAACGCCAACAACCCTCGTGGCGACAAGCAGTCCACCGGCGGCGGCAATTGCTGGCGTAATTGATCCTCTTCAACAGGGTGTGTGGCTAATCGTGGTCTGATGGCGGGTATGCACTCATGCCGAGGGAGTTTCATGAACACGCCGTCTTCGCCCGAAATCCACAAGACCGTCCGCGTCAAACTCTCGCAACAGAAAAACTACGCCTTTCTGGTCGATTTCGGGGACGATATCGATCCGCTGCTGACCGACGAATCACCGCCTCTGGGCGAAGGTGCGGGCCCCAATCCCGCGCAGCTTTTGCTGACCTCGTTGGCCAATTGCCTGGCGGCGAGCCTGACCTTCTCCCTGCGCAAATTCCATAACGAGCCGGGGCCGATCGAGGCCGAGGTGGAGGCGGATATCGTTCGGGACGAACGGGGGCGCTGGCGCATCCCCGCCGCGCGCGTGATCCTGAAACTGGCCGACAACCCCGCCGACCTCCGGCAGTTCGAGCGTATTCTGGAGCAGTTCGAGGACTTCTGTATCGTGACCCAGAGTGTGCGTGCCGGTATGGCCGTCAGTGTCAGCGTTCGTGATGCTGCGGGCCGGGCTGTGCCAGGTCTGGCGTGACCCGGTCCCAATGGGCCAACAGTGTGTGCTGGGGTTGGGTCGTTCTACGGCGACGGAAAGCGCCGCCCTGCCTTGTGCTAGAATCGATCAATATTTGCTCAGCACCGCGAATCAACCATGATCGATCGATTGCAAACTGTTCTGACTGCCCGCGATGACATCGAGTTTGCCGTGCTGGTCGGCAGCCGTGCAACGGGTCGGGCAGCCAGCGGGAGTGATTGGGACATTGCCGTGCAGTGGAAGCAGGATGCCGGTCTCGGCCTCATGGAGGAATTGGCTCGCACGGAAGCCCTGAAGCTAGATCTCGCGCGGGCGTTGCAGAGCGGTGCCGAGCAGGTCGATCTTGTTGATGTCGCGTCGGCAGGGCTGGCCATGAGGGCTGCCATCGCGGAAGAGGGATTATTGTTGTGCGGGGGTGAGGATTTGCCCTGGTATCGTTTTCTGACTCGTACCTGGCAGCAGCTCGAAGACTGGTACTGGGAGCAGCATATTGCTTGATCTTTGGAGCGCGCGTCCCTGCGCTTTGAGGAGTCTTTGCAGTTGTTTCAATACCCGCCGGAGCCTTGTGCCCCGGCGGGTTTTTTGTGGTTGATCAGGCGGCTTCGCTGTCCGCCAGCTCTTCCAGCGGGCCGAAGAACTCGTAGCGGATGCGGTCGCCGGGCACGTCCAGTTCGTTGAGGGCCCGGTAGCACAGGCGCATGAACGGCTTGGGACCGAGGAAGTACACGTCCATGTCGCGGTTGGTCGGCAGCAGGCCCGCCAGGCGCTCGCGATCGAAGAAGCCGGTGGGGTGGCCGCTGTCCTGCGGCAGCGGTTCGCTGTAGCAGTAGCTCACGTACAGGTTCTCGTGCTCGCGCCGCAGCTCGTCGATCAGGGCGCGGAAGGCGTGGGTCTCGCTGTTGATGGCGCCGTGCAGGAAGTGCACGTCCCGGCCGCTTTCCAGCGCCGGCTTGAGCATGGCGATGGTGGGAGTGATGCCGACGCCGCCGCTGAGCAGGACCAGCGGGCGTTGCTCGCTGTTGAGGATGAAGTCGCCGCAGGGTGGGGTCAGCCTGACGGTGTCGCCCACCTGCAGCTCGTCGTGGAGGTAGTTGGACACCAGCCCGCCCGGCTCGCGCTTGACGCTGATGCGGTAGTGGGTCTGGCCGGGGCGGTCGGAGAGGGAGTAGTTGCGGCGCACGGTCTGGCCATCGATCTCCAGGATCAGCGCGGTGTACTGGCCGGGCAGGAAGTCCGCCACGGGACCGCCGTCGGCGGGCTCGAAGTAGAAGGAGGTGATGACGGCGCTCTCGCGCTCCTTGCGCTTGAGGACGAACGCCCGTTCGCCGCGCCAGCCACCGGGCTTGTGTTCGTTCTGCTGGTAGACCTGCTCCTCGGCACCGATAAGGATGTCCGCCAGCTGCTGGTAGGCTTCGCCCCACGCGGCCAGCACTTCGTCGGTGGCGGCTTCGCCGAGTACTTCGCGGACTGCCGCCAGCAGGCACTCGCCGACGATCGGGTAGTGTTCCGGCAGGATGTTCAGGGAGGCGTGCTTGTGCACGATCAGCGAGACCGCATCACCGAGGGCTTCCAGGCGGTCCAGGTTGCTGGCGTAGGCGACCACGGCATTGGCCAGCGCGCGCGGCTGGGTGCCCTGGGCCTGGTGGGCGTGGTTGAAGTAGGCCTTCACCTCCGGGTAGCGGCTGAACATCAGCGGGTAGAAGGTGGCGGTGATTTCGTTGACGTTGGCGCCGACGGCGGGAAGGGTGGCGGCAATGATGTCCTTCGATTGTTGCGACAGCATAGGGTGGCTCCTGCTGGTGGTGTTTGTTGTCACCATGGGTTCAGCAGGATGCGTGCCAATCTATAAGTGCCTATAAATAATGCATTATTGGTGCATTGGAGTCATTTTTACATCGTGCAATATGATGTAAAAATGACATTAATTGTCAATATGATATCGCAGGTGCTCTGCGGTCATCGTTCGGGGCGGTTGTGTCTCCGGGCGGGTGGCCGGGAGGCGTGTCTATTCTTGCCCTTGATCCTGCTGCAGTTCCTCTTCCTGAAGACGCAGGGCTTCGAAAGCAGCGTGGGC
>JBJHAZ010000242.1:0-4038 GCA_050485225.1 Gammaproteobacteria bacterium | reverse complement strand
GACGCACCTCGTGACGATCCACACCGAAGGTGACATTGCCCGGCATGATCAGGCGGATCTGATCTCCGTCGCGGGCAACGCGCACGCCGGTACCCTCGAGCTTCTGGCGCAACTGCATTTCCTGGCGGTCCATGTAGTAGCCGATCCCACCACCCAGGGCACCACCGGCCACGGCACCGGTGATGGCACCACGGGTGCGGTCACCGGACACAATGGCACCCGCAACAGCACCACCCACCGCGCCGATACCGGCACCTCGCGCCGCCTGACTGGTCTTCTGTTCACCGGTGTAGGGATCCATTGTTGTGCACCCTGCCAACGATACAGCGGCAACTGCCATCAACCACTTTTTCATCGAACGTTACTCCTGCTGTCGAACGGTGTCCGCCAACGGCGACTGCCACGGCGCACCTCTGCTAGAATTTGCCGCTTGCCCGCCACCGGGTCAAGCCGATATTCCGATCCACTCCCAGGGACGCCAACATGCGCCGTCAACCACGTCACCTATCCACCCCCCTGCGCCATGCCATGATAGCAAGCCTGTCCGTCCTGCTGGCAGCCTGTAGCCACTACGATTTCACGTTCAACGAGCAACCGCTGGGACCAACCCCCGCGCTCGCGGAGAAGATCCAGCTGACCGACCCCGGACTGGCCGAGTGCGTGGACCGAACCGTTCACGATCAGCGCATCAGCCAGTTGAACCAGCTGACGCGCCTGTCCTGCCCGCAGAGCAGCATCCGCTCCGTGGACGGCATCGCCCAACTTTCCCAACTGGGTTACCTGAACCTGTCCGGCAACCGGCTCTCGGACGCCTCGGCGCTGGTGTCACTCACGGCACTCGAGGAGGTTGACCTGCGGGGCAACAAGCAGCTAAATTGCAGCGCTGTGTCTCAGCTGCAGGCCCGTGGGGTTCGCGTCAGGGCACCGGCACATTGTCGCTGACAAAACGACAATGCGGCGACAGGGGTTGACAATGGCTTACCCACAGAATCTGTGGATAACCTTGTTGGTAAGTTTCCCGAACGGCCTGCAAGCAGCGCCCTGTCAGCCACTTGCCACAGAATGATCACTTTTTAGACAAACCAAAAAAAAACAATAATATCAAAGGGATATAAAACACAAGCCGGAAAATCAATCACTTACAAGGCACTTCGCACAACACTGAATACACTGACGGGCGACTGTGGACAACGCACCAGCTCGGAGCAGACTCGTGCCTCGAAACGGCGATCAGCTCGACAAAGGGGCACACGGACGCCCGGCCCCACCCCACGCGGGGCAGAACCGGGAGCGGTCGTGGGGCGCATTATTCGTCGTAGAGGGTAGCGGTCTCGATGCCCTGCTTCTGCAGGATGTCGCGCAGGCGGCGCAACGCTTCCACCTGGATCTGACGCACCCGTTCACGGGTCAGGCCGATCTCCCGGCCAACGTCTTCGAGGGTGGCCACCTCGTGGCCCTTCATGCCGAAGCGACGCACGATGACTTCCCGCTGCTTGGCGGTCAGCTCATCGAGCCACAGGTCGATCGAGTTGCTCAGGTCATCGCTGGCGACCAGAACTTCCGGGTTGTTCTGTTGATGATCCTCGACCATTTCCAGCAGGGTGCGGTCGCTGTCATGCCCCATGGGCACATCCACCGAGGCAATGCGGTCATTGAGGCCCAGCATGCGACTCACCTGGTCCGGGCTCTTGCCCACCGCCTGTGCGATCTCTTCCGCCGTGGGCTCGTGGTCGAGCTCCTGGGCCAACTTTCGAGCCGCCCGCAGGTAGACGTTGAGCTCCTTGACCACATGAATGGGCAGGCGGATGGTGCGGGTCTGATTCATCAGCCCACGCTCGATGGTCTGGCGGATCCACCAGGTGGCATAGGTGGAAAAGCGGTAACCCAGCTCGGGGTCAAACTTTTCGACGGCCCGGATCAGGCCCAGGTTACCTTCCTCGATGAGATCGAGCAGGGAGAGGCCACGATTGACGTAGCGGCGCGCGATCTTGACCACCAGGCGCAGGTTGCTTTCGATCATGCGCTTGCGCGCCGATTCGTCGCCCTTGAGAGCCTTGCGAGCGAAGAAAACTTCTTCTTCCGCAGTCAGCAGTGGCGCATACCCGATTTCACGGAGATAGAGGCTGGCGGCGTCGAGAATGGTTTCGCTCGGAGCAAAGGTGCCCTCGCC
The DNA here is from genome assembly GCA_050485225.1 of Gammaproteobacteria bacterium. GTDB lineage: Bacteria > Pseudomonadota > Gammaproteobacteria > Pseudomonadales > Porticoccaceae > JBJHAZ01. The sequence continues at coordinate 1,868 of JBJHAZ010000242.1, read as the reverse complement.
TTCATCGACGGTTTCTTCCACTGAATCGTCGGCGTCGGAATCATGAAGCTCGTTATTCTGATCCGTATCATCGCCTGACATCTGTTGTCCCATTATTGGCACCCCACAAACGACTGGTGTTTGGCACACGAAGCGAAGAGGCTTGGTTGTTATGTGACCCTTTGATAGTACTGCCTCCCTGCAGGTGTGACCAGCTTTTTTGGTTCACGGTATCAGCGGCGAGGCGGCGGCATGACCTCCATGGGATCGATCGGTTTGCCATTGCGCCGGACCTCGAAATACAGGGTACCCGGCCGATCGATGTCACCCCCGACCTCGGCGATGACCGTATCCCGGGTCACCGTTGCTCCCTCGTCCACCATGATGACGCGATTGTGGGCGTAGGCCGTCAGGTACTCGTTGCTGTGCTTGATGATGATCAGACGGCCGTAGCCGCGCAATCCCTCACCCGCGTATACAACGATCCCCGGGGCCGCAGGGTTGACAGGTGCGCCCTCGCGCGACTGGATATCAACGCCTTTCAGGACGCCGGCCGAATCGTGATGCCGGCTGACCTGGCCGTCGATGGGCCAGCGCCAGTCCACGGCGCCGGTAGCGAGCACTTCCCCGGGGGGAGGTGCCGATGGCTCAGGCGCAGGTGACGGCGCATCGGTGGGTTCGGGAACCGGCTCGGGTTCGCGGGGGCGGGGTGCCTCCGGTTCCCGTGGCGGCGGCACATCCGCCACCACCGGTGCCTCGGGTCGCGGGCTGGTTTCCGGCGGGGGTTCCGGTGTCTCGATCACGCGCAGGCCGCCTCCGTCGGGCGCGGCCTGAACCACCACGCCGCTTGCGGTGACGGTGCGCCCATCGGGTCGCGCCCTTTCTCCGCGCAGGTCGAGGCTGAGCCGCTGGCCCGGACGCAGGTGATACGGGGCAGGAAGGTTGTTGACCTGGGCCAGGGTGTCCATATCCAGCTCGTAACGCCAGGCGATGTCGAAGAGCGTTTCTCCGCGGGCCACGTAGTGGTAATCGATCTTGCGACTGGGGGGCGCATCCCGCTCCACGATCGGCGCCGGCCGGATCGGCTGGCAGGCCGTCAGTAGCACGGCCACGCCAGCCATCATCGCGACCAGCACCCGGCTCGATTGCATCCGCCACCTCATCGATAACAGTCCCGTGTCAGCCGCCCCGCGGGGCATTGCGCCTGCCCAGCCACTCGAGTCCCAGCACGGTGACCAGCCCCAGCAGCATGAAACCGATGCCGGCCCACATGTGGGCGTCGAGTCCGGTCATCTGCTGGTACTGCCAGGGCAGCAGGTTTTCGAAACTCAGTACGGTTTCCCGCCCCCGGTCGTCGTAGATCACTTCCAGAGGCAGTTTCCAGGGCCACACCAGCGCCAGCGAACCGACCAGAAAGCCCGTCAGGGTCGCCAGGGTCAGGTCGTGATAACGGTGCAGCAGCCAGGAAAGGATACGGGAGAACAGCAACAGGCCGATGACCGCACCGGCCGCAAAGGTCAGCAGCAGCAACACGTCGGCCGAGACCACGGCGTCGAGAACCGTGCGGTACATGCCCAGCAGCATGAGAATGAAGCTGCCCGAAATACCCGGCAGAATCATGGCACAGACCGCCAGTGCCCCGGCGAGAAATACCGCACCCGAACTGCCGTGCACCTGCAGTGGTGGCGAGAATACGATCGCAAAGGCAAACAGGGCTCCGGCCAGCAGGGCGACCCGTTCCGGCCACCCGAACCGGGAGTGGCGCTGGGTGATGAACAGTATCGAGGCCACGATCAGTCCCAGGAAAAAGGACCAGATGAGAATGGGGTGACTTTCGAGGGCCCAGGTGATCACCCGCGCCAGGGAAAAGATGCTGCACAGGATGCCGC
>JBJHAZ010000241.1:0-4041 GCA_050485225.1 Gammaproteobacteria bacterium | reverse complement strand
AATCCTTCGCCCGCGGAGCGGGCTCCTACGGGGAGCGTGATCCGGTCGCTCAGACGGCGCCGCGCAGTGCCTCCACCTGGTCGGTTTTCTCCCAGCTGAATGCGGTGGCGGTTTCCTGTTTCTCGGTGCCGTTTTCGCGCCAGCGGTAGGTGTACTCGAACGGCTCGCGACCGAAGTGACCATAGGTGGCGGTCGGCTGATAGATCGGGTGTTCCAGGTCCAGCATGCGGGTAATGCCGTAGGGGCGCAGGTCGAACACCTCGCGGATCGCCGCCACCAGCTTGTCGTCGGACACCTTGCCGGTGCCGAAGGTGTTGATGGAGATGGAGGTGGGCTCGGCCACGCCGATGGCGTAGGACACCTGGATCTCGCACTTGTCGGCCAGCCCTGCGGCCACCACGTTCTTGGCCACGTAGCGACCGGCATAGGCGGCGGAGCGGTCCACCTTGGAGGGGTCCTTGCCGGAGAAGGCGCCGCCACCGTGGTGCGCCATGCCGCCGTAGGTGTCGACGATGATCTTGCGCCCGGTGAGGCCACAGTCGCCCATGGGGCCACCGATCACGAACTTGCCGGTGGGGTTGATGTGGTAGCGGGTGCCGGCATGCAGCCATTCGGCGGGCAGCACATGTGCGATAATTTCCTCCCGCACCGCCTCCTGCAGATCCTTGAGATTGATGTCGTCGTCGTGCTGGGTGGACAGCACCACCGCGTCCACCGCCACCGGCTTGCCGTTCTCGTAGCGCAGGGTGACCTGGCTCTTGGCATCGGGTCGCAGCCAGGGCAGCACATGGTTCTTGCGCAGGTAGGCCTGGCGCTCCACCAGCCGGTGGGAGTAGTACAGCGGTGCCGGCATGAGCACGTCCGTCTCGTTGGTGGCGTAGCCGAACATCAGGCCCTGGTCGCCGGCGCCCTGCTCTTCCGGGTTGGCGCGGTCGACGCCCTGGTTGATGTCGGCGGACTGCTTGCCGATGGCATTGAGCACCGCGCAGGACGCGCCGTCGAAGCCGACCTCGGAGGCGTTGTAGCCGATGCCGGTGATCACGTCGCGGATGATGTCCTCGAGGTCCACGTAGCAGTCGGTTTTCACCTCCCCGGCGACGATGGCCATGCCGGTTTTCACCAGGGTCTCCACAGCCACGCGCGACCGCTTGTCGCGGGCGATGATGGCGTCGAGGACCGCATCCGAAATCTGGTCGGCCATCTTGTCGGGATGGCCTTCCGAAACCGATTCAGAGGTAAAAATGCTGTAGGTCGACATGGATCTGCTTCCTTTTGTCAGTGTGTCGGCAAGGAACCGGGGGTGACGTCCGGGTACCGGGTTTGTGACTGGGTAAATTGGCGAATCTGCACGCGAAAACCGTTGCGCTGGGCCAGGTACAGGCTGCGTCCCGGCTCCAGTCCGGCCTCGGCGGCCCAACGGTCGAGGTCGGCGGGGTCCAGGCCGAGCCAGACATCGCCGCAGCGCTCGCGCGTCCAGGCCTGGTCGTGGGGACACAGCTCGGTGACCACCAGGCTGGCGTCCGGCGCCAGCAAGGGCGCGAGCTGGCGCACCATGGCCGCCGGGTCGGATACATGGTGCAGCACCATGTTCAATACCACGCAATCGGCTTCCAGGTTCGCCAGGCGGCGGTCGCCCGTGTCGCCCTGCCAGACCTCCACATTGCTGCAACCCGCCGCCGCGACGCGGTTGCGCGCGGCCTCGAGCATGGCGGCGGAGGTGTCCAGGGCGCAAACCCGGTGGAACAGGGGCGCCAGCTCCACCAGAAACGCGCCTTCACCGGGCCCGACTTCGAGCGCCAGCCGGCGATTGGGGGCACAGTTGTGCACCATCTCCAGCGCCGACGGCCCGTACAGCTCGTAGTCGGCCACCAGCTCCTGATGCTGGCGGAAACGCTCGGCGTTTTCGGCAAAAAACGCCCGCGAGCGCTCGGCCCGCTCGGCCTGGACAGCCTGCATCCCGGCGCGCAGGCTGGGCTCGAGGGCCACCGTATCGATACTGCGCAGCAGTTGCTCGTACAGGGCGGCCAAGGGCGCGTCGGGCTCGGGCAGGGCACGCCGGTAGAAAATCGAATTGCCCTCGCGTCGCTGCGCGACCGCACCGGCCTCGCGCAGTACCTTGAGGTGGTGGCTCATGCCCGGCTGGCTGGAGCGGAAGATCTGGCACAACTCCTGTACACCGAATGAGTCGTTGCTCAATACCCGCAGGATATTGAGACGCAGCGGATCGCCCAGCGCCTTGCACAGGCTGGCGATGGCCGCCGCCGAAGCGCTGTCGCTGGGTGCCTGTTCGGCGCGAGCGGAATGAGCCAGTAATGTCATGACGGCTAATGTAGCAGGACCGGCGATCTATATCAAAATATTTTTATGCTGAATTCCCCATCGACCGAGACGGGGACTCAAGCCCCGAATGTGCAGTACCATCGCCCCCGTACCCGCCGACCGTGAAGCCGCGCCATGCCCTGGAGCCGCACCGCCGCACCTGCCCACCGCCAACTCCCCTGGGGGCGGCGTTTGATGGGCGTTATGCTCGTCGCGACGGCGGGCGCCGCCGCATCACCGATCTCGCCGGTTGAACACGATCACACTCCCGGCTGCCTGGTCGGCCGGCACGGCGCGACCGCCACGCTCCGGCTCGAGGTCGCCGACACGCCGGACCGGCGCGCCCGGGGCCTGATGCATCGTGAGCACTTGCCCGCCGACGCCGGCATGGTCTTCGTGTTCGAGCAGGAACGACCGGGCAACGCCGGCTTCTGGATGCACAACACCCTGATTCCTCTGGATATTGCCTTCATGGACGATCGCGGCGAAATCCTGCGGATACTGACCATGGAGCCCTGCCGCCACACCAACCCGCTGCGGTGCCGCAACTACCGGCCGGGTATCGGCTATCACCTGGCACTGGAAACCAACGCCGGCTTTTTCGCACACCACGGCTTTGATGCCGGTGACCGGCTGGTCCTCGGTTCGGACTGCACCGACAGCGGGGCGGCCCCGCACGCAACCCCGCCGACACCGCCATGACCACGGGTTGAGCCGTCCATCCAGCCCGGTGCATCCAACCGCGCACTGCCCAGCCACCGGGGTACCGTCCATCCGACCGGACCACGGCCAAGGTTTACGGGAGCCGGCGGTTACGCGAAAATACGCACCCTTTCGCTTTGCCAGTCATCCAGGAGTATCCCCCAATGCCGTCACGCCGTGATCTCGCGAACGCCATTCGCGCCCTCAGCATGGACGCTGTTCAGAAAGCCAACAGCGGCCACCCCGGCGCCCCGATGGGCATGGCGGACATTGCCGAGGTACTCTGGAACGACTACCTGCAGCACAACCCGGCCGATCCGGACTGGGCCAATCGCGACCGCTTCGTGCTGTCCAACGGCCACGGCTCCATGCTGCTGTATTCGCTGCTGCACCTGTCCGGCTACGACCTGACCCTCGACGACCTGAAGAACTTCCGTCAGCTGCACTCCAAGACGCCGGGCCACCCGGAGTACGCCGAAGCACCGGGTGTCGAGACCACCACCGGTCCACTGGGGCAGGGGCTGGCCAACGCGGTGGGCATGGCGGTGGCCGAGAAGGCACTGGCCGGTCAATTCAACCGGCCCGGCCACGACATCATCGACCACCACACCTATGTGTTCCTGGGCGATGGCTGCCTGATGGAAGGCATCTCCCACGAGGTGTGCTCGCTGGCCGGCACCCTCAAGCTGGGCAAGCTGATCGCCTTTTATGACGACAACGGCATCTCCATCGACGGTGAGGTCGAGGGCTGGTTTACCGACGACACGCCCAAGCGCTTCGAGGCCTACGGCTGGCACGTGATCCCCGATGTGGACGGCCACGACGCCGACGCCATCAAGGCCGCCATCGACGCCGCCCGCCAGAACACCGGCAGGCCCACCCTGATCTGCTGCAAGACCATCATCGGCTTCGGCGCGCCCAACAAGCAGGGCAAGGAAGAGTGCCACGGCGCCCCGCTGGGTGCCGACGAGATTTCGGCCGCCCGCCAGCAGCTGGGATGGAGCCATCCCCCCTTCGAAG
>JBJHAZ010000240.1:0-4053 GCA_050485225.1 Gammaproteobacteria bacterium | reverse complement strand
GCCCGATACCCGGAGAGCCCCACCCGGGCGGCGGTTTCCCGCGCGGTGGCGGGCATGATCTGCATCAGTCCGCGCGCGCCGGCTGGCGACACCACGTCGGTGCCGAAGGCGCTTTCCTGGCGGGCAATCGCCATCAGCGAGACCCTCGGCATGCCGTAGCGCCGTGCGGCTTGGGTAAAGGCATCGTGCCAGGCCAGCGGGAAACGCAGCTCGATGTCGTCCCAGTAGCCGGCGGCGATCATGGCGTTGATGGCGAACTGGTAGCGCTCCCACTCCGTGGCCAGGTGGGCTGCGGCGATCCAATCCGCCTCGCTGAACTGGCGACCGGCATGGTTCCACTCGCGGCGGGCATCGACAAACTCACCGAAATGCAGCAGTTCGCGCGCGCGCAGGATGGCGTCATCGCCGCGTACCCGGTTGACCGCGTCGGACGGCGGCACGGCGGGGCTGTGCTCCATGGTGTAGGGCAGTCCCAGTCGCTGGCTGGCCACAAAGCCGTAAAAGCTGCGCCGGGGCGCGAGGGCGGCCAGAATGCCGTCGGCGTTGGGCAGTGGCTCGCCCTTGAGTTCGGCGGCACGTACGTGCCAGTACTGCCAGCGTTCGTGCCGCTGCAGCTCCTCCGGCAGCCGCTCGATCCAGGTCAGGACGGTGGGCCAGTCGGCAGCGCGGATGGCCTCGCGCAGCCGCCATTCCAGCAGGCTGGCTTCGGCCAGCTCGAGGTTGTCTCTGAGCACCCGGTCGCCGATGTCGCCGCGGTTCTGCTGGTGGTGGCCACGGACCAGTGGCCCGAGCACGGCGGTGCGGGTGGCGGTGCTGATCTGTGGAGCGCTGGAGAAATGCTCCCAGTGGCGCAGCGCAGCCGGGGCGTCGGTGCGGGCGAGATGGGCGAGGGCGCGGCGGATGGTGTGCTCGCGTTCCGGCCAGGGGATGCGGGCCACGGCCTCATAGTCGCTGATGCGCCCGCTGTTGGCGGCAATGGTGATCTGGGCGTCGGCCGCACGGCGCTGGGTGTCCGTGTCGAGGAATCGCATGATGTAGCGGGCGAGGGCGATGCCGTTGTTGTCCAGTGCCAGTTGCAGGCGCCGCCATGCGGTGTCGGCATCGATCAGATCGCGTTCGATCAGGTGCTCGAACAGGGGGTCGCAGTCGTTGGGCTGTGAGCGACCGACGGTCCAGAGTTCCAGGGCGCCGGCGAAGGCTTCGTCTGCACGACCGGCGCGCACCAGTCCCTCATGGTAGTAACAGGCGTGTACCGTGTTGCGGCTGCCATCGGGCGGATAGAAGGCGAGGAAGTCCCGCCAGCGGTCCTGCTCACGCAGGTGACCGAGCCAGTCGGAGCGCAGGCGATTGCCGACCGGGCTGTCGCCCCAGTCCTCGAGAAAGCGGCGCACCTGGTCCGGGTCGACGCTGTCGAGCTGGCGGCGGAGATACTCGTAACTCAGATAGGGGTAGAGCGGATAGTCCTCGAGGCCGGGGAGCAGCCTGGCCAGCGTGGCACTGTCATGGCTGCGAATGGCGGCCAGCGCTTCGAGGTAGTGATTGCGCTGCTGGTCCAGCGTTGGTCCGGTGTGGGCAATAACGGACACGCTGGCGAGCAGGGTCAGGGTGGTCATGAACAGCAGGATCAAGCGGCGGGACGGACTTCCGGCCAGAAACATCACAGCGGGCACCAGAGCAGGGGGATTTCGGGGTCAAGCGCGAGGCCGGCGCCCGGCGCCGGCCTCAGGGGGTCGGTCGCTGTCAGTCAGCTTCCTGGATGCGTACCGCCAGGACGTCGCAGCGAGCGCCGTGGAGGACGCCGTTGGCGGTGGAGCCGAGCAGCAGCGACAGGCCGCTGCGGCCGTGACTGCCGAGCACGATCAGGTCCACCTTGTGGTCCTTGGCGAAGCGGCGAATCTCGTTGGCGGGCTGCCCGGTGATGATGTGCTGGCTTTCCCTGGGAACCCCCAGATCCTGGCCGATCTCGGCCAGCCGGGCCTTCGCTTCCGACTCGAGCTTGTCCTGGATCTCGGTGAGATCGAGGGGGATGTCGCCGCCGTAGGCGAAGGACAGGGGCTCCTGGACATGCAGCAGGCTGACTCGGGCGGCGTCCTCGCGGTTGCCGAAGAGCGCCTTGACGCGCCCAACCACTTGCTGGGATTCGGCGGAGAGATCGAGAGCGACAAGAATGTGATTATAGTTGGTCATCGTATATCCTCTTGGTTGACCATTCCGGTTGCGAAAGCTGACGAATGTACAGCCTTATTTAATCACAGCGTTGGCGCCCGTGCCGATTTTTTCGGTGAAATCACCGCCCGACCTCCCGAGCGATTTCGCTGCCTGCTGCTTCGTGAATCGTAGCATTTGAGCCGGGTTTTCGGCACGTTTCCCGGTGAACTCGGGCACCCGTGCCCGGCGGCGTGCGGCGCGATCGCAGTAGAGCCCCCGGGGTGATTTACCTTGACCCGAGGGTCCTTGTTCTTTATATATCGCCACTGTCGAGGGCATGAAAGCCCCCATCCACTCCTTCAAAGCACGTTAGGGACTACATGAGCAAATCCCTGGTCATTGTGGAATCGCCCGCCAAGGCAAAGACCATCAACAAGTATCTGGGCAAGGACTTTATCGTCAAATCGAGTGTCGGCCATATTCGCGATCTGCCGACCGCCGGCGGTGGCAAGCCCGTGGATGCCAAGGCGCGCGCCCGTGCGGCAGCCGAAACCCGCAAGCTGTCGCCCGAGGAAAAGGCGCGACAGAAGGAGCGGCGCGCCCGCGAGCAGTTGATCGAGCGCATGGGTATCGACCCGAGTCACGGTTGGAAAGCGCGTTATGAAATCCTGCCCGGCAAGGAGAAGGTGGTTTCCGAGCTCAAGCAGCTTGCCAGCAAGGCCGACACCATCTACCTGGCGACGGATCTCGACCGCGAGGGGGAGGCCATCGCCTGGCACCTGCAGCAGGCCATCGGCGGCGATCTGTCCCGCTACAAGCGGGTGGTCTTCAACGAGATCACCAAGAAGGCGATCCAGGAATCCTTCAAGTCGCCGGGTGAACTCGACAACAATCGCGTCAACGCCCAGCAGGCGCGTCGCTTTCTCGACCGGGTGGTCGGTTACATGGTGTCACCGCTGCTGTGGGAAAAGGTTGCCCGGGGCCTCTCCGCCGGGCGGGTACAGTCGGTGGCGGTGCGCCTGATTGTCGAGCGTGAGCGGGAAATCCGTGCCTTCCAGCCCGAGGAATACTGGACGCTGCACGCGGATCTGGCGCGCGAGTCGGAAGAACAGGTGCGTTTCGAGGTCAAGAGCCGCAAGGGCGAGAACTTCCGCCCGGGCAACAAGGCGGACACCGAGGCCGCGATGGCGCTGCTGCGCAACGCCGCCTACGAGGTGCTGGAGCGCGAGGACAAGCCCACCAGCTCCAAGCCGTCGGCCCCCTTCATCACCTCGACCCTGCAGCAGGCTGCCAGCACGCGGCTCGGTTTCGGTGTCAAGCGCACCATGATGCTGGCGCAGCGCCTCTACGAGGCCGGCTACATCACCTACATGCGTACCGACTCCACCAATCTCAGCGGTGAGGCGGTGGCTTCCTGCCGCGAGTTCATCGAACAGCGCTTCGGCAAGAACTACCTGCCGGAAAAGCCCAATGCGTATTCGAGCAAGGAGGGCGCCCAGGAGGCCCACGAGGCCATTCGGCCCTCCAACATCGATATTGCGCCGGGTGATCTCAGCGACATGGAAGCGGATGCCCGCAAGCTGTACCAGCTGATCTGGCAGCAGTTCGTGGCCTGTCAGATGCTGCCGGCGCGGTTTACCAGCACCACCGTGACGGTTGCCGCCGGGGATTTCGAACTGCGCGCCAAGGGGCGTGTCATGCTGTTCGACGGCTACATGAAGGTCCAACCCCCGGCCAAGCGCAAGGACGACGAGGTGGAGCTGCCCGAATTCAAGGTCGGTGAAAAGCTCGACCTGGTGATCCTGGTGCCCCAGCAGCATTTCACCAAGCCGCCGCCCCGTTTCTCGGAGGCCGCGCTGGTCAAGGAGCTGGAAAAGCGCGGTATCGGCCGACCCTCCACCTACG
>JBJHAZ010000239.1:0-4058 GCA_050485225.1 Gammaproteobacteria bacterium | reverse complement strand
CTGCTCCACGTACAGCTCGACAATCCGGCTGATCACGCTCACCACCTCGTCGCGCTTGAAGGAGGGGCCCAACACCGTGGCGAGCGCCGCCTGGTTGCTGGCGTCGCCGCCGAGCTGGATCTGGTAGAACTCCTCGCCTTTCTTGTCGACACCGAGAATGCCGATATTGCCCACATGGTGGTGGCCGCAGGCGTTCATGCAGCCCGAGATATTCAGGTACAGGGTGCCCAGGTCGTAGAGGTAGTCCAGGTCGTCGAAATGCCGTTGGATGTCCTCGGCCACCGGGATCGACTTGGCGTTGGCCAGCGAGCAGAAATCGCCTCCCGGGCAGCAGATCATGTCGTTGATGGTGCCGATGTTCGGTGTGGCGAAGCCGTGGGCGCGAGCCTTTTCCCACAGGGCCGGCAGGTCCTCGCGCGCCACATCGGCGAGCACGAGGTTCTGGGCATGGGTGGCGCGGATCTCGCCGAAGGAGAATTCGTCGGCCAGGTCGGCGACGGCGTCCATCTGGGCGTCCGTCACGTCCCCGGGCGGTATGCCGGCCGGCTTGAGTGACAATATCACTGCGGCATAGCCGGGCACGCGGTGTTCGCGCACGTTGCGCTGCAGCCAGCGGTCGAAGGCACGATTTTCCGCCGCAAAGGCCTGCAGGCGCGCGTCGACAGCGGCGATGTCGAAGGTCCGATAGTCGGGGGCGGTGAAAAAGCGCTTGCAGCGGTCCACCTCGTCCTGGGTCAGCACGGTCGCACTGTCCCGGAAGGTGTTCCACTCGTCCTCGACGCGGGCGGCGAAGACATCCGGCCCCCAGGCGCGCACCAGAATCTTGATGCGGGCCTTGTACTTGTTATCGCGCCGGCCGTAGCGGTTGTAGACGCGCAGGATGGCCTCGAGGTAGTTGAGCAGGTGCTGCCAGGGCAGGAACTCGCGAATCACGCTGCCGATCACCGGAGTGCGACCGAGACCGCCACCCACCAGCACCCGGAAGCCCAGCTCGCCGGCGTCGCTGCGTACCAGCTGCAGGCCGATGTCATGCACCTGGATGGCGGCGCGGTCCTGCTCGGAGCCGCTCACGGCAATCTTGAACTTGCGCGGCAGGAAGGCGAACTCGGGGTGGAAAGTGGACCACTGGCGGATCAGCTCACACCAGGGGCGCGGATCCTCGATCTCGTCGGGTGCCACGCCGGCGAACTCGTCGGAGGTGACGTTGCGGATGCAGTTGCCGCTGGTCTGGATCGCGTGCATCTGTACCTGTGCCAGTTCGGCGAGGATGTCCGGTACTTCCTCCAGCTGGGGCCAGTTGAACTGGATGTTCTGGCGCGTGGTGAAATGGCCATAGCCCTTGTCGTAGGTGCGGGCAATGTGCGCGAGCTTGCGCAGTTGCTGCGAGGACAGCAGCCCGTAGGGCACGGCGACGCGCAGCATGGGAGCCAGTCGCTGGATGTACAGACCATTCTGAAGCCGCAGGGGAAGGAACTGCTCGTCGCTGATCTGGCCGGCCAGATAGCGTTCGGTCTGCCCCCTGAACTGTTGCACGCGCTGGTCGACCAGCGCCTGATCGTATTGATCGTAGATATACATGCCTGGTGATTAACCCCGATTTGGCCCCGAATGTAAGGCGCGAAATGATACACACTCGCCACGATTTTGTCAGGGCGCAACTGTACCATCGCCGGGGGACGGGAAAAATGAACGAATTCGCATAACCTGCTTACACCCTGCTATATCCCGTCCTGCGCGATCGCACCGGACGGGCTTCCGGCACATTTCGTGCAAGCAAAGGGGCGAGGGCGGCTGTCCGGTACGCCCCCGACCCTTGCCGACACGCTCAGGAGCCGCCCATGCAGTACGACAAGGCCATGATCGATCTGGTGTTGGAGATCCGCCGGCGTGTTTCCAGCGAGGACAAGCCGGCCATCAAACTGGCCAATCCCGAGCTGTTCGACGAGCTGGTGCGCATCTACCGTGCAAGCACGGATGCAGTGACACGGGCACTGGTCAAGGATCTGTTCGCCAGGGCCGGGGACCCGTGGCCCCAGTCCCTGGAGGCCCCCCAAGCCGACGGACCCAGGTATGTCAGCAAGGTATATCGCGGCCAGGTTCGCCTCGAGGAGGCGGACGGCCCCAAGACCTCGAGCGAGGAACGCCCCGTGCGCATCTACCGGGGCCGGGTGGTGAGCTGAGCGCGAATGGGTATCAGCGCGGTGCGGACGGGTGTGGCTTTGCGCCAAATCGGTGCCTGAATCTGTGTCCAACGGCCAGCGGAGCCGGACGAGCACCGCGGTGGGCGGGTGTTGGCGGGACAAACGGGGAATCTGCTGATAAAATCGCGGCTTTTGAAAAAACCGCTGCCCACAGTCAAGAGGAGAGAGTCCGCATGAACAACGACGCAAGCCAACACCAGGGGCATGATGCCAGTGACAGCAAGGCCGATGCCATCGCAGCCACCGTGTTGATCGCCGTGGCCATCCTGGCAGCGGTCATGTGGATCTCCGGTCACTGAATGGCCCAAGCAGCTGATCTGTGCCGCCGAGGACGGATCAGCTGCTGATCACCCAGTTGACAATGGTGAGCAGGACGACAATAAAGAGTACGGTAAACACCAGCCCGCCTATCACGAACTTCTTGAAATCCCCCTTCTGAAAGTCCCTTTCGCGATTCTTGTCACTCTGGACGCCGATGGCGCCGGCAAGGACGCTGACAATGAGGTGCCAGAGGCCCGGCTTGTCAGGTTCATCATTCGCCCCGTGGCGGTCTCGCTGGTCGGGTTTGTTCATGGTAACTCCGTCTTCAATACGTGAATGGGGTGGCGCTGTGGTCGCCCTCTGGCTCACGGGTTGTAGGCCAGAATCGGACTCAGCCAGCGTTCCATCTCGGCCTGCGACAGTTGTTTGCGCTCGGCCAGGCTCGCCACCTGATCGCGCTCGATCTTGCCTACGTTGAAATACTTCGACTCGGGGTGGGCGAAGTACCAGCCATTGACCGCGGCGGCGGGCAGCATGGCGTAGCTGTCGGTCAGTATCGTCTCGGTAGCGGCCTCGGCGTCGAGCAGGTCGAACAGCGCGCGCTTTTCCGTATGGTCGGGGCAGGCCGGGTAGCCCGGGGCCGGGCGAATGCCGCGGTACTGCTCGCGGATCAGGGCGGCATTGTCGAGGGATTCGTCGGTGGCGTAGCCCCAGAATTCCCTGCGTACCCGCTGGTGCAGGTGCTCCGCAAAGGCCTCCGCAAGACGGTCTGCAAGCGCTTTCACCATGATGCTGTTGTAGTCGTCGCCCTGCGCCTCGTAGTGGGCGGACAACTCCTGGGCACCGACCCCGGCGGTGACCACGAACCCGCCAATGTAGTCGCAGTAACCTGCCTCTCTTGGCGCGATGTAGTCGGCGAGGCTGTAGTGGGTATCATCGGCACCGGGCTTGATGGTCTGCTGGCGAATGGCGTGGAAGCGTGCAACCACCTCACTGCGCGTCTCGTCGGCATAGACCTCGATATCATCGCCGTTGACGCGGTTGGCGGGCCACAATCCGAAGGCTGCGTGGGCGGTGAGTTGCCGGCCGTCGATCAGCTGTTCCAGCATGGCCTCGGCGTCGCGGAACAGGTTGCGCGCCGCCTCGCCGACCACCTCGTCCTGCAGGATCTGGGGGTACTTGCCCGCCAGCCCCCAGGTGATGAAGAAGGGCGTCCAGTCGATGTAGTCCACCAGTTCCGCCAGCGGATAGTCGCGCAGTACATGCCGCCCCGGCTGGCGGGGTACTTCGGGTCGATAGGTGTCCCAATCCCACTGGAAGCCGCGTTTGACAGCTTCCGGGTAGGTGCGGGTGGTGCCGCGGGGCTTGCGCCCGGCATTGCGCTCGCGCACCGCCTGGTACTCGGTACGGATGTCCTGCCAGTATTGCTCGCGCTGGCTGGTGCTCACCAGTCGAGCGGCCACGTGCACTGCTCGCGATGCGTCCGGCACATACACTACCGGGGCCAGGTCCAGCTCCGGCTCGATCTTGATGGCGGTATGGGCCTTGGAGGTGGTGGCGCCGCCGATCATGACCGGCAGGTTGATACCCTGGCGC
>JBJHAZ010000238.1:0-4064 GCA_050485225.1 Gammaproteobacteria bacterium | reverse complement strand
GCCGGCATCCACCGCGGCGCGGGAAGCGCCCACAGCAGCGCCCAGCTTGTCCGCCAGACCTTCGATCAGCTTGAAGTTGTCGGCACTGCCGACACCACGGCCACCGGAAACCACCACGCGGGCAGCGGTCAGCTCGGGACGGTCGGACTTGGCCAGCTCTTCGCCAACAAAGCTCGACACACCGGCATCGGCGGCACCGGAGATCGACTCGACGGCGGCGGAGCCACCCTCGGCCGCAACGGCGTCAAAGGCCGTACCGCGCACGGTCAGCACCTTGATGGCATCGCTGGTCTGAACGGTGGCGATGATGTTACCGGCGTAGATCGGGCGCTTGAAGGTATCCGCGCTTTCCACGGCGATGATGTCGGAAATCGCCTGTACATCCAGCAGGGCCGCGACGCGCGGCGCGATGTTCTTGCCACTGGTGGTCGCCGGGAACAGCACATGGCCGAAGGCCTTGGCCTGCTCGGCCACCAGCGGGGCGACGTTCTCGGCCAGATTGTGGTCCAGGGCGGCATCGTCGGCCACCAGCACCTTGCTGACGCCCGCGACCTTGGCAGCGGCTTCTCCCACGGCGGCGCAGTTGCTGCCGGTGACCAGAAGGGTGATATCGCCACCGATGGCCTGGGCGGCGGCGACGGTGTTCAGGGTGGCACCCGCCAGGGCGCCGTCGTTGTGCTCAGCAAAAACCAGAATGCTCATCAGATCACCTTCGCCTCGTTCTTGAGTTTGTCGACCAGCTGGGCCACGTCGGCCACCTTGATGCCTGCCTTGCGCTCGGCCGGCGGCTCTACCTTCAGGGTGGTCACACGACGGGCGGTGTCCACACCCAATTCATCGGGAGAGGTGGTGTCCAAAGGCTTTTTCTTGGCCTTCATGATGTTGGGCAGCGATGCATAGCGCGGCTCGTTGAGACGCAGATCAGTGGTGACGACTGCCGGCAGGTTCAGGGACAGGGTCTGCAGGCCGCCGTCGATCTCGCGGGTGACCTGGACCTTGCCGTTGTCCACGGTCACTTCGGAAGCAAAGGTGGCCTGCGGCACACCCGCCAGGGCCGCCAGCATCTGGCCGGTCTGGTTGTTGTCACCATCGATGGACTGCTTGCCCATCAGTACCATCTCGGGCGATTCCTTGTCGTACACCGCCTTGAGGCACTTGGCGACCGCCAGGGGCTCGAGGTCGTCGTCGGTCTTGACCAGGATGGCACGGTCAGCGCCTAGCGCCAGAGCGGTGCGGAGCTGCTCCTGGGCATTCTGGGGACCAATGGATACTGCCACGATTTCGCTGGCGACGCCCTTTTCCTTGAGGCGCACGGCCTCTTCCACCGCGATTTCGCAGAAAGGGTTGATGGACATCTTGACGTTGTTCAGATCCGCACCTGAGCCATCGGACTTCGGGCGCACCTTCACGTTGTAATCCACAACGCGCTTTACAGCTACCAGTATCTTCATGGGATTCCTTTGATGGGTTGTAAGAGAATCTCGACGCTGTTCTGGATGGACAGACGCCACCACGGCACTGAGTGCCTAATACCGCCAAGGCACCGAGTGCCCGAACCGCCACGGCACAGAGTGCCCGAATCGAAAGGCGCCCAATGATGCCGCCAGAGTGCCGAAAAATCAACCGAATCGGCTCGCGCGCCCCCGGGGCGGCGGTATCCGGACATGGATTTTCCGTTCTGCGACAGCCACTTTCGGCGCCTCTTATGGCACCCGAGGCGCGTTCGCGCTAAAATTCGCTGCTTGAACCCTGAATCCCCTGATCGATCCACCAGCGGCAACGGCCCACCGGCGTCCGCCTGGTCAGGCCATACAATTCAATCGCTTGCAGTTACGGAGGTTCTAAGCGTGGAACGTGAATACATGGAATACGACGTGGTGATCGTCGGTGCCGGGCCCGCCGGCCTGTCGGCGGCCATCAGACTGCGCCAGGTCAATCCCGACATCGCCGTGTGCGTGGTGGAGAAAGGCTCCGAGGTGGGCGCCCACATCCTTTCGGGCGCGGTATTCCAGCCCACGGCGCTCGATGAGCTGCTGCCCGACTGGAAGGCAAACGGCGCGCCCCTCAACACCTCCGTGCTGCGCGACGACATCTTCGTGCTGCGTGGTGCCGAGAAGCAGCTGAAGGTTCCGGGCTTCGCGGTCCCCAAGACCATGCACAACGAAGGCAACTACATCATCAGCCTCGGCAACCTGTGTCGCTGGCTGGCCGAGCAGGCCGAAGGCCTGGGCGTCGAGATATTCCCCGGCTTCGCCGCCGCAGAGGTGCTCTACCATGAGGACGGCTCCGTCAAGGGTATCGCTACCGGCGACATGGGTGTAAGCCGCACCGGCGAGCAGAAGGACAGCTACATGCCCGGCATGGAGCTGCACGCCAAATACACACTGTTCGCCGAAGGCTGTCGCGGCCATCTCGGCAAGGAGCTGATCGCCAGATACAAGCTGGACGAGGGCAAGGACCCGCAGCACTACGGCATCGGTATCAAGGAATTGTGGCGCATCCCGGCGGACAAGCACCAGCAGGGCCTGGTGGTGCACACCGCGGGCTGGCCGCTGAACGAAAGCGGCTCGGCCGGTGGGGGCTTCCTGTACCACATCGAGGACAACCAGGTCGCGGTCGGCCTGATCACCGACCTGTCGTACACCAATCCGCACGTCAGCCCCTTCGACGAGTTCCAGCGCTACAAGCACCACCCGGTGATCAAGCAGTACCTCGAGGGCGGCGAGCGCCTGGTCTATGGCGCCCGCGCCATCGTCAAGGGTGGACTCCAGTCCCAGCCGAAGATGTCCTTCCCGGGCGGACTGCTGATCGGCGACGACGCCGGCACCCTCAACTTCGCCAAGATCAAGGGTTCCCACACGGCGATGAAGTCCGGCATGATCGCCGCGGAAGTGGTGGCCAAGGCCGTCGCCGAGGAGCGCAGTAACCAGGATCTCGAGGAATACGCCGACGCCTACATGGCCTCGTGGGCCTGGCAGGAGCTGCACCAGCAGCGCAACTTCGGCCCGGCCCAGCACAAGTGGGGCAATATCTTCGGCTCTGCCTACGCCTTCATCGACATCAACATCTTCAACGGCAAGCTGCCCTGGACCCTGCGCGACCCGGTGCCGGATCACGCCACCCTGAAGAAGGCGAGCGAGTGCAAGGCAATCAGCTACCCCAAGCCGGACGGCAAGCTGAGTTTCGACAAGCTTTCGTCGGTGTTCCTCTCCAACACCAACCATGAGGAAGACCAGCCCTGCCACCTGACGCTCAAGGACGCGGAAGTGCCGATCAAGCACAACCTGCCGCTGTACAACGAGCCGGCACAGCGTTACTGCCCGGCCGGCGTGTACGAAGTGGTAAGCGAGGACGACGGCAGCAAGCGCTTCCAGATCAACGCGCAGAACTGCGTGCACTGCAAGACGTGCGATATCAAGGACCCCACCCAGAATATCGTCTGGGTTACCCCCGAGGGTTCAGGCGGGCCGACCTACCCCAACATGTAGGACGGCCGGCACGGGGCATCCGCTGGATGCCCCGTGCGCTCCCCACTGCGCACGCTTCTCCAGCGGCGCCATCCTCCTCAGCACCGCACCCTTGCCCAAGCACCATGCCCGTCCCCGGCAGCGCCCCGCTACCGGTTCCAACCCCGGGCGGCGCCGTCGGCAGCCGGATCCGAAGAGCGTCCCGGCGATCATTCCAGCGAGAAAAACTCCCCGTCACTGAACACGCCCATGACCGGACGTCCGTCGGCCAGCTCATGAGGCTCGGCGATATCCACAAGCTGGTAGAACACATTGCGCGAAACGCGGGCCTCGAGATTGCGGCGCAGGCGCACATAGGGCAACAACTGACTGTCCGGGCCGAAGGGGCGCAGGTGGACAGGGTGCTCGCGACCCGCCACCACCACATCATCGAGCTGGGTGCGAAAGCGCAATCGCTGATTCGGCTGTCCCGGCGCTTCCACATCCATCAGCACCAGCACGAAGGGCACATCCTCCACCTGAATGCGCCACTTCTCCACCGGCGTGACCAGAAAGTACTCGTTGTCTTCGCGCACAAGTATCGAGGCAAACAGCTGC
>JBJHAZ010000237.1:0-4073 GCA_050485225.1 Gammaproteobacteria bacterium | reverse complement strand
CAGGTGACCCTCGAGCTGGCTACGCCCCACTGGCAGCTCGCTTTCACGCCCGGCGAGGCACTGGCCGGCAGGGGTGGCGTCTGGATCGGGCTGGTGGTCAGCGCGCTGCTGGCCCTGGCAGCCCTGACCTGCCTGGCGGGCGCCATCGGCCTGAAGGTGCGCACGGCTCTCGCAGAGCGACGGGCCGCCGCCAGCCGCCAACAGCGCCAGGAGGAGGCGCAGCTCCAGCGTTACCACGAGGCCCTCTCCCTGCTCGACCAGTACCACGCCGAGGACGACCCGTCGGCCATGATGGACGGCTTCGATGACCTGCCGAGCGATGACACGCCCGCCGCCCACCCACGCGCCATCGACGTGCTGTTTCGCGAATACGACATCCGCGGCAACGCCGATGAACTGCTCGACAATGACCTGGTGACCGACATCGGACGGGCCATCGGCAGCGAAGTGTTGGCGCGCGGCGACCGCTGCGTGGTGCTGGCGCGCGATGGCCGCCTGTCGAGCCCCCGGCTGCAGGAGGCACTGACCGATGGCCTGCTGGAGACCGGCTGCGATGTGCTCGACCTCGGCCTGGTGCCGACGCCGGTGATGAACTTTGCCGCCGCCACCGCGGCCGAAACCCGCTCCGGCGTCATGATCACCGCCAGCCACAACCCGCCGTCCGACAACGGCTTCAAGATCGTGGTGGCGGGCGAGGCCCTGAGCGGCGAACGCATCCGCGACCTCTACCGCCGCATTTGCGAACGCGACCTGCTGGAAGGTCAGGGCATCCTGTCGCACCGCGATGTCCGCGAAGCCTATCTGGCACAGGCCACCGGCGACCTGGCCCCGACGCGGCTCAAGGTCGTGCTGGACGGCGCCAACGGCGCGGCCGGCCCGCTGGCGGCGGAACTGCTCGCCCGGCTCGGCTGCGAAGTGGTACCGCTCTATTGCGAGCCCGATGGCCGTTTCCCCAACCACCCGCCCGACCCCACCCGCGAGGAATACCTGAGTGACCTCAAACTGGCGGTGAAATCCCAGGCCGCCGCGCTGGGCATTGCCCTCGACGGCGACGGTGATCGCATGGTGGCGGTGACCGCCGAGGGTCGCGTGGTCTGGCCGGACGAGATGATGATGATCTTTGCCCGCGACGTGCTCGCCCGCCACCCCGGCGCCAACATCGTGTTCGACGTGAAAAGCACCCACCGGCTGCCGGCACTCATCGAGGCCTACGGCGGCACACCGCGCATGCATCGCACCGGCCATTCCTACATCCGCGCCGCGGTGGCCAGCGAAGCGGCGCCACTGGGCGGCGAATACAGCGGCCACCTGTTCTTCCCGGACCGCTGGTTCGGCTTTGATGACGGCCTGTATGCCGCCGGTCGACTGATCGAGATTCTCGGCTTGCGCGAGCAGCCACTCGCCGATATTGTCGCCACCCTGCCGGCGAGCGTGGCGTCACCGGAAATCCTGCTGCCCACCGATGAGGCCGGCAAGTTCGCCATCATCGACCAACTGCAGGCGGCGGACTTCTTCCCCGACGCGGAAGTCGACCGCACCGACGGCCTCCGGGTGCAATGGCCCTACGGCTGGGGACTGGTGCGGGCCTCCAATACCAGCGCGCAACTGACCCTGCGTTTCGAGGCGGACTCGGAGGAGCACCTAGAGGCGATCCGGCAACGTTTTCGCGACGTACTGGCCAGCCTCACGCCGCGCCCCGACATCCCGTTCTGAACCCAACCGATTACCGAGGAGCTGTCATGTCGCTCGACAAAGACGCCGCCACCCAGATCGCCCGCGTATTGACCGAGGCACTGCCCTACATCCAGCAGTTCACCGGCAAGACCATCGTCGTCAAGTTTGGCGGCAACGCCATGGTCGACGAAGCCCTGAAACGCAGTTTTGCCCGCGACATCGTGCTGATGAAGACCGTCGGCATGAACCCCATCGTGGTCCACGGCGGCGGCCCGCAGATCGGCGAACTGCTCAAGACCATGAACATCGAGTCCCGCTTCGTGGACGGCATGCG
Source organism: Gammaproteobacteria bacterium (assembly GCA_050485225.1). Lineage (GTDB taxonomy): Bacteria > Pseudomonadota > Gammaproteobacteria > Pseudomonadales > Porticoccaceae > JBJHAZ01. The sequence goes on along the minus strand of JBJHAZ010000237.1, from coordinate 2,065 downwards.
CGTCACCGACAGCCGCACCATGGACGTGGTGGAAATGGTGCTGGGCGCCACCGTCAACAAGGAGATCGTCAGCCTGATCAACAACGCCGGTGGCCGTGCCATCGGTGTGACCGGCAAGGACGGCCAGCTGATTCGGGCGCGCCAGCTCAAGGTCCACCGCCAGACACCCGAAATGGCCGCCCCCGAGATCATCGACATCGGTCATGTGGGCGAAGTGGAGGACATCAACCGTTCGGTGCTGGACATGCTGGGCAACAGCGACTTCATCCCGGTGATTGCGCCCATCGGCGTCGGCCGCGACGGCAGCTCGTACAACATCAATGCCGATCTGGTGGCGGGCAAGGTGGCCGAAAAGGTCGGTGCCGAGAAACTGATGCTGCTCACCAACGTGGCCGGCCTGCTCGACAGCGACGGCACCGTGCTTACCGGCCTGACCACCCGGCGAGTGGACGAGCTGATCGCCGACGGCACCATTCACGGCGGCATGCTGCCGAAGATTCGCTGCGCGCTGGATGCGGTCAAGGGCGGCGTCACCAGCGCCCACATCGTCGACGGCCGCGTCGAACACGCCGTGCTGCTGGAAGTCTTTACCGACTCCGGCGTCGGCACCCTGATCACCAATAACGACCAGGACGCTCCCTGACCCACAGCCATCGGAACCCGACATGAGCCGTACCAACAGCGCCTCGCGCCAACAGCAGATCCTCGAAGTCCTGGCACGGATGCTGGAAACCGCTCGCGGCGAACGCATCACCACGGCCGCACTCGCGCGGGAGGTCGGCGTGTCGGAAGCGGCGCTCTACCGCCACTTCCCCAGCAAGACACGCATGTTCGAGGGGCTGCTGGATTTCATCGAGGGCACCCTGTTCCCGCGCATCACCACCATCCTGGCGGAAGACCCGGCCACCGAGAGCCGCTGCTTTCACATCCTGACGCTGCTGCTGGCCTTCGCCGAGCGCAATCCGGGCATCAGCCGGCTGCTCAATGGCGACGCACTGACCGGCGAAACCGAGCGACTGCGCACCCGGGTCAACCAGCTGTTCGAGCGCATCGAAACGCAGCTCCGACAGGTACTGCGGGAAGGTGAAGTGCGGGAGAACGTGCGCACCAGCCTGCCGCCGGGGGTAACCACTCGGCTGCTGATGACGCTGGTGGAGGGTCGCCTCAGTCAATTCGTGCGCAGCGATTTCACCCGCCTGCCCACGGAAAACTGGACCGAGCAGTGGCAGATCCTCTCCGAGAGCCTGTTCCGGCGCTGACGCCGCCGGGCGGCCGGCTCAATCCTCCTCGGCCGTCAGCGCCCGAAAACGCTCCACATAGCCCGCGTACTGCCGCCGCACCACGTTGAGCTCTTCCTCGCGGATGCGCAGCGAGTGGGCGGTGCTCTCCCGCTGGGTGCGCAATTTGGCCAGATTGTCGGTGACCGACTCGGGCACCGCCTCGCCGGCGCGCTCGAAGCGGGCGGCGCGCTGACGCTCACGCTGGATGGCAGTGCCCGTCTGGGCCAGCGTGGTGTTCACCAGGTCGATCTGACGCTCGATCTGGGACAGGCGCCGATCCCGGGCCTCCTCGATCTGGGCCACCGAGCTGTAACTGGTGCGCAGCATGCGGTCGAGCGCCTCGGGGTCGCCGCCCTGGATCCGATCGGCTTCACCGTGTTCGCCCTCCGCCAGCGGCTGGGGCGGCGCCACCACCTCGAGGACGCGACCGCGCTGGTCGAGGATCTCGTACCCCTGTGCGGCGTAGACCGCCGGCAGAGTGTGATTGATGACCAGCACGCCGTTGCTGTCGTGATAGCGATACAGCTTACCGCCGGCGACGGAGACAACCGGCGCCATCAACAGCGGCACAGCTACCAGACTGCAAAGCACCAGGGCGCGCATGGGCATGATCTAGACTCCGTAGCTTTCACGATAGGCCAGAACCCGCTGCAGCAACTGCGGGTCGGCCGCCGACTCCCCGAGGTAATCAATGATACAATCGATATCGACGATGCCCAGCACCGGCAAGCCGAAGGTCTGGGCCACTTCCTGTACCGCGGACAGCTCACCCTGGCCCCGCTCCT
>JBJHAZ010000236.1:0-4114 GCA_050485225.1 Gammaproteobacteria bacterium | reverse complement strand
AGGGCGCCTTCCAGCGCCTCCAGGCCCCTTCCAAGCGCAAGAAGGTGGTCGGCGTGCCCGAGATAGAGGCCATTGTCGCCCGCATCGCGCGGATTCCGCCGAAGAGTGTGTCGGCCTCCGACAAGGAGCAGCTGCGCGATCTGGCCGAGAAGCTGCGCATGGTGGTGTTCGGCCAGGACGAGGCCATCGACACCATTTCAACAGCCATCAAACTCGCCCGCGCGGGCTTGCGTGACGGCGCCAAACCCATCGGCTCGTTCCTGTTTGCCGGTCCCACGGGGGTCGGCAAGACCGAAGTGAGTCGGCAGCTGGCGCACATGCTGGGCATCGAGCTGCTGCGATTCGACATGTCCGAATACATGGAGCGTCACACGGTGTCGCGCCTGATCGGCGCGCCGCCCGGCTACGTGGGCTTCGATCAGGGTGGCCTGCTCACGGACGCGGTCAACAAGCACCCCCATTCGGTGGTGTTGCTGGACGAGATCGAGAAGGCGCATCCGGAGGTCTTCAATCTGCTGCTCCAGGTCATGGATCACGGCACCCTGACCGACAACAACGGTCGCAAGGCGGATTTCCGCAATGTGATTCTGATCATGACCACCAACGCCGGTGCCGAGCAGATGAGCCGCCCGTCCATCGGCTTCACGCAGCAGGATCACAGCACCGACGGCATGGAGGCCATCAAGCGGTTGTTCACGCCGGAATTCCGCAACCGTCTCGACGGCGTGGTGCAGTTCCAGCCGCTGGGCCGCTCGGTGGTGACCACGGTGGTGGACAAGTTCCTCACCGAATTGCAGGCACAGCTGGACGAGAAGAAGGTCCACCTCACCGTGGCCGACGCTGCCCGGGACTGGCTGGCGGAGCATGGCTACGACGAGAAGATGGGCGCTCGCCCCATGGCGCGGCTGATTCAGGAGAAGGTCAAGAAGCCGTTGGCCGAGGAAGTGCTGTTCGGTGCCCTGGCAGAGAAGGGCGGCGAGGTGCTTGTGGATGTGGCGGAGGACGGCGAGCTGGCGCTGACGGTGGAGTCTGCCGATTAGGCACGCCAGGTTACAGTGCGAACGAAAACAGGGACGCCCCGCGGGGCGTCCCTTTTTTGTGGGATCGTCAGTGCCTGAAGTCTGGAACCGCCCGGATCAACGGGCGCGGTAGGTGATGCGCCCCTTGCTCAGGTCGTAGGGTGTCATTTCCACCTTGACCTTGTCGCCTGTCAGGATGCGGATGTAGTTCTTGCGCATCTTGCCGGAAATATGGGCGGTGATGATGTGGCCGTTTTCCAGCTTTACCCGGAAGGTGGTGTTGGGCAGGGTGTCAATCACCTCGCCTTCCAGTTCAATATGATCTTCTCGCGCCATGCGGTGGCATTACTCCAGTGCTCAGAATGAAGGCGGCAATTTTGCACTAATTGCCCGCAATGCGCAAAGCCGTTGGGGAAGGTGCCTGCAACGGAGCCGGGGTCAGCCCGCTTCGGTCCACTCGCCGTGGGTGTAGAGCTCGATCGGCCGAAACCGCGTCTTGTAGCTCATCTTGCGGCAACCGCTGATCCAGTAGCCCAGATACACGTAATCCATCTCGAGTGATCGGGCCAGCTCGATCTGCCTGAGAATGGCGAGAGTGCCGAGCCCCTGTGCGTAATCGGGGTCGAAGTAGGTGTAGATGGCGGAAATGCCGTCATCCAGCACATCGGTGATGGCCCCGGCGATCAGGGTGCCGTTGTCGCGCAGTTCCAGGCACCGGGTGGTGTGGTGCCCGGTGGCGATGAAATCGCGGAACTGCTCGGGTGTCGGCGGGTACATGTCACCGTCCTGGTGGCGCTCCCGGATATAACGGGCGTACAGGGGGTAGTGTTCCGCCTGATCGAGCGTTTCAAGGGTGATGGGTGTCTGGGTAAGGTGCTGGTGGCGCCGGAGCGCGCGTCGCTGGCTGCGCCCCGGGGTAAAGCGCGCCACCGGGATGCGGGCCGGTACGCAAGCGGTGCACAGCTCACAGCGAGGTGTATAGAAGTAGCGGCCACTGCGCCGGAACCCCATCCGCGACAGGTTGCTGTAGACCGACGAGTCGATGGCGACGGTGGGGTCGACGAACGCCGTGGTGGCGATGCGGTCCGGCAGATAGCTGCAAGGGTGCCGCTCCGTCAGGTACAGCTTGAGGGTCTTGAGTTCCGAGGCGATGTCCCTGCTCATGGGGCCAGTATAGCGAAAATGACGGGTGCCGCCAGAGGCTCGTGTGCCGCTTTCGCCTGGCGTTGCGGGCACGCCGAGTGTTGCGATGAACCCGGTTTTCAGAGGTCCGCGTCCGCCGGGGGCGGGAAGGTGACGACCCGGTCGACCAACGGCGGCAGGGCCGCGAGGAAGTCCTGCCTGGACAGGGTCGTGGCGCCCAGTGAGGCCAGGTGGGGAGTCGGAAGCTGACAGTCGATCAGCTCGATGCCGGTCTGCTCGCCGAGGATGCACAGGTGCCGGAACGCCAGCTTGGAGGCGTCACTGACCAGGCTGAACATGGACTCGCCGCAGAACAGCGCGCCGACCTGAACGCCATAAAGTCCGCCGACGAGAGTCCCGTCGCGCCAGACTTCCACCGAATGGGCGTGACCCCGGCGATGCAGTCGGCTGTAGGCGGCCATCATGTCGGCGGTGATCCAGGTGCCGCCCTCGGCCTCGCGGGTGTCCGCGCACAGCTGAACCACGGTGTCGAAGGCGCGGTTCACCGAAAACTGCCAGTGGTGGCGCCGCAGGGAGCGGGCGAGACTGCGGGAGGTGTGAAAGTGAGTCGGCAGGAGGATGCAGCGAGGGTCCGGGCTCCACCAGAGGATGGGCTGGTCGTCGCTGTACCAGGGGAAGATGCCGGCGCGATAGGCCGCCAGCAGGGTGTCGGGTTCGAGGTTGCCGCCGGCGGCCAGCAGGCCCTCGGGTTCGTCGAGGGCCTCGGTCGCCGGCGGGAAGTGGGGGCTCCGGCTGTCCAGCAGGGTCAGGGACGGCACGGAATCCGGTTCAGCCCAGGTTGTCCAGGTACTTCTCGGCGTCCAGTGCGGCCATGCAGCCGGACCCTGCCGAGGTGACGGCTTGGCGGTAGACGTGGTCGGCCACGTCGCCGGCGGCGAATACGCCCTCGATGCTGGTCTGGGTGGCGTTGCCCTCGGTGCCGCTCTTGACCCAAAGATAGCCGTTCTTCATTTCCAGCTGACCGGCGAAGATGTCGGTGTTGGGCTTGTGGCCAATGGCGATGAATACACCGGCCACGTCGAGCTCCCGGGTGGCTCCTTCCTTCGTGCCCTTGAGGCGCACGCCGGTGACGCCGCTGTCGTCGCCCAGAATCTCGTCGAGGGTGTGATCCCAGATGATGCGCACATTGCCGTTGCGCTCCTTCTCGAACAGCTTGTCCTGCAGGATCTTCTCGGCGCGCAGGCTGTCGCGACGGTGCACCAGCGTCACTTCGCTGCAGATGTTGGAGAGGTACAGGGCTTCCTCCACGGCGGTGTTGCCGCCACCGATGACCGCCACCTTCTGGTCACGGTAGAAGAAGCCGTCACAGGTGGCGCAAGCGCTCACGCCCTTGCCCATGAAGGCCTCCTCGGAGGGCAGGCCGAGGTACTGGGCCGACGCGCCGGTGGAGATGATCAGGGCGTCGCAGGTGTAGGTGTCGTTGCCCTTGAGCACGAAAGGCCTTGTATTCAGGTCGACACTTTCAATATGATCAAAAACGATTTCAGTATCAAAGCGTTCGGCATGCTTTTGCATCCGGATCATGAGGTCGGGGCCCTGGACACCCTCGTTGTCGCCCGGCCAGTTGTCCACGTCGGTGGTGGTGGTGAGCTGTCCACCCTGCTGCATCCCGGTGATGATCACGGGATTGAGGTTGGCGCGCGCTGCGTAGACCGCTGCCGAGTAGCCGGCGGGGCCTGAGCCGAGAATAATGAGGCGATGATGCTTGGGGTCTGACATATCGGCATCCTTGTGGTTTCGAAAAGGTAGTCGGTGGAGAATCCTCCGCCGGAAGCGGCTTCGAGCCACTGCGGCAGGGCTGATTCCGATCTTGGGGCCATCTTAAGGCAATGGATTCACGTCGCCAAATTGAATCTGGCAATGATCGGCATACGCTTTGGCAATGGCGCCAT
>JBJHAZ010000235.1:0-4148 GCA_050485225.1 Gammaproteobacteria bacterium | reverse complement strand
GTGGTGGATGGCGGGGAAGGCGGCACCGGTGCCGCACCCCTCAGCCTGCTCGACCACGCCGGCATGTCGATCCGCGAGAGCCTGCCGCTGGTGGTGGATACCCTGGATCGCTACGGATTGCGGCCGCGTGTGCGGGTCATCGCCTCGGGCAAACTGATCGCGCCGGTGGACGTGGCCTGGGCGCTCGCTACCGGTGCCGATTTCGTCAACTCGGCGCGTGGCTTCATGTTCGCGCTCGGCTGTATCCAGGCGATGCAGTGCAACCGCAATACCTGCCCCACCGGGGTCACCACCCACAATCCCGACCTGCAACGGGGGCTGGACCCGGCCGACAAGGCGATTCGGGTTGCCAACTACGCCCGCAACATGGTGCAGGAGGTGGGCATCATCGCCCACAGCTGCGGTGTGAGCGAGCCGCGTGGTCTGACCCGCGACCACGCCCGTATCATGGTGAGCCACGCCCGCTCGATGCCTCTGAGCCGCTATTACAAGCTTGCGCCGTCCACGGACACCGTGTCGGGGCCACTGGATCGGCAGGCCATGTTCGGCGACGCCGGGCCCGGTGAAGCGCGGCACTGATATCCGGTGGCTTAGGTGGTATAATCGCCCACTTTTCGTACAGGCAACGGATCTGATTTTGGAAAACCAGGACAACTCAGCAGTCGATCAAGGGGCGCAAGCCGACAAACCCAGCCAGCAGCGGGGTTCGGGACGCCGTCGTTCCCGAGGCCGGCGCGGTCGCCGGGGTGGCGCTGCCACCTCCCGTGGCAGCAGCTGGACACTGGATGAATTCCAGGTGGAGTCCCAGCCGGGCAAGACGCGCTTTCACGATTTCAACCTGCCGCTGGAGCTGATGCACGCCATCGCCGACCTCGGCTTCCAGTACTGCTCGCCGATCCAGGCCCGTTCGCTGCCGTATACCCTGCGCGGTCACGACATCGTGGGCAAGGCGCAGACCGGTACCGGCAAGACGGCGGCCTTCCTGATCAGTATCATCGACGACCTGCTCAACAACCCGCTGCAGGGTGCCCGCTACGCCGGTGAAGCCCGCGCGCTGATCATCGCACCGACCCGCGAGCTGGTGATGCAGATCGCCGACGACGCCCGCGCGCTGACCAAGCATACGGACCTCACCGTCCACACGCTGGTGGGCGGCATGGATTACGACAAGCAGAAGCAGAAGCTGGTGCGCTCCTTCTGCGACATCCTGGTGGCGACCCCGGGTCGCCTGCTGGATTTTTCCGGCAGCCGCGATGTGTACCTCGACCAGGTCGAGGTGCTGGTGATCGACGAGGCCGACCGCATGCTGGACATGGGCTTCATCCCCCAGGTGCGTCGAATCGTGCGCCTGACCCCGCGCAAGGAACACCGCCAGACGCTGCTGTTCTCGGCCACCTTCTCCAACGACGTGCTCAACCTCGCCGAGCAGTGGACCCTCGACCCCGCCAAGGTGGAGATTGAGCCCGAGAGCGTGGCGACCGACACGGTGGACCAGAAGGTCTTTCTGGTGACCGAGAAGGACAAGTTCAACCTGCTCTACAACCTCATCAGTCAGGACGAGGTGGAGAGCGTGATCGTGTTTGCCAACCGCCGCGACCAGTGTCGCAAATTGCAGGAAAAACTGCGTCGCTGCGGCTTCCGCGCTGGCCTGCTGTCCGGTGATGTACCGCAGAACAAGCGGGTGCGTACCCTCGATGACTTCAAGAGCGGCAAGCTGCAGGTGCTGGTGGCCACCGACGTGGCCGGCCGTGGCATTCACATCGACGGCATCAGCCATGTGGTCAACTGCACCCTGCCCGAAGAGCCCGAGGATTACGTGCACCGCATCGGCCGCACCGGTCGGGCCGGCAAGTCGGGCACGTCCATCAGCTTCGCCACCGAGGACGACGCCTTCCTGCTGGAGCCGATCCAGAGCCTGATCGGCCGCAAGCTCGAGTGCGAGCAGCCCGACGAGTCGCTGCTGGCGCCGGCGCGCAAGAAACAGCAGGTGGAGGAGCCGTCCGACCAGCAGGACAGCGATTCCGAGTCGGGCGACGACGACCGGAGCTGACCGCTCCCCGACGTTCGGCCCGACGCAGGCGGCCCGGAGTGTACTCCGGGCCGTTTTTTTGTGCCCGTCGTTGGCGCTTTTCGGGCCCTGCTGATCCCGGCCCTTGAAATTTTCTGCCCCTGCCCTCAGGTTCCCCGCGACCCATTCACACAGGAGATCACATTCCAGTCAGAACAGGAGGAGCGATGAAAGCGCAAGCTGACCATTACCCTTCCCGCGTCGGAGGACAGGAAAAAATGCTGCCCCGGCTCGACCCCGTCGTCTACGACGCCCCCGACATTCCACTCGAACACCGCCTTTCCCCGGCTCAGGCCGCCAGCTACGCCGAGAACGGCTTTCTGGTGCTGCCGGATGTGTTCACCGACCTGGTGGACGAGCTGCGTGCGGAAATTCCCCGGCTTGCCGAGCGCATGGCCGGACGCGAGGAGCTGTACACCGAGCCGGACAGCGGTGACGTGCGCACCCTCTTCAAGCCCTTTGCCTACAGCGCGCTGATCGACCGCATCAGCCGGGATCGCCGGATACTGGACCCGGTGCGACAGCTGTTGGGCTCCGAGGTGTACATCATGCAGTCGCGCGTCAATGTGAAGCCGCCGTTTACCGGCCGGTCCTTTGCCTGGCACTCCGACTTCGAAACCTGGCATGTGGAGGACGGCATGCCGCGCATGCGGGCGCTGACCGCCTGGATCATGCTCAACGACAATCACGAGCACAATGGACCCCTTTACGTGATCCCGGGATCCCACCGGCACTATGTGTCCTGCGCCGGCGTCACCGGTGCCAACAATCACCTGACCTCCCTGCGTCGTCAGACGCTGGGGGTGCCGCAGCCGGACACCATTCGTCCGCTGGTGGAGGCGGGAGGCATCCGCTCCATCAAGGGATCCGCCGGCACGCTGGTGATTCACGAATGCAACCTGCTGCACGGTTCACCCGACAATATCTCGGCGGACCCGCGCACGATACTGATGTTCGTGTTCAACAGTGTGGAGAACCGCAACGAGCGCCCCTTCAGCGGGTTGCCGCCGCGCCCCCACTACCTGAACAACCCCGACACGAGGCCGCTGGTGGCCCGATAATGGTCTTTGGCGCTTGCCGCCGGCCCGGCACTGAGCACAGCCGGGTAAGAGGTTCTACGAGTCGCGGGCCGGGGGCTGCCCGAGATCGGCCCAGCCGTCATCCGGCTGGAAGCGGTCGCCGTGCCGCTCGGCCAGCCGGGTCAGGACCTGACGAACTTCGTCGACCCCGCGCTGCTGCGCGTAGTGGAGAGGGCCGCCGCGGAAGGGCGCGAAGCCGGTGCCGAATACCACGGTCGCGTCGAGGGTGTCCCTGTCGCCGACCACCTGCTCGCGCAGGCAGCTGACGCAGGCGTTGAGGAGGGGCAGTATCAGGCGATCGGCGGTGTCCTCGGGCGGTGTGTCGGCCTTGCCCTTTTTGGGCTTGCCGTCATCCCAGGTATAGAACCCCCGTCCCGATTTCTGGCCGGTGTCGCCATCCTCGACTTTCTTGCGCAACCATTGTGGCACTTCCGGCAGGGTGTTGTTGTCGAGCTGTTCGCGCAGCATGTCGCCCACGGCGACGCAGATATCGAGGCCCACACGATCGGCCATTTCCAGGGGGCCCATGGGCATGCCGAAATCGAGGGCGGCCCGGTCGATGGTCTCCGCCGACACGCCCTCGTCGAGCATGACCATGGCTTCCAGCAGGTAGGGCGTCAGCACCCGATTGACGAGAAAGCCGGGGGCGCTGCGCACGGGCACCGGGAGGCGGTCGATGGTGCCGGCGAAGGCGCGCCCTCGATCGAGGCTCTGGCTGGACGCGCGCTCGTGACTCACCACTTCCACCAGCTGCATTTTTGCGACCGGATTGAAAAAGTGCAGGCCGATGAAGCGATCCGGGTAGGCGACTTCCTGGCTCAGGGTTTCCAGTGGAATACTGGAGGTATTGGTGGCCAGCAGTGCGTCGGGTTTGATGCGCTGTTGCAGTTCGTTGTACACCGCTCGCTTGATCTCCACCTTTTCCGGTACGGCCTCTATGAGCAGGTCGGCATGGGGGATGCCGTCGCCGTTCGGGTCGGGAATCAGCCGGTCGAGGGTAT
>JBJHAZ010000234.1:0-4174 GCA_050485225.1 Gammaproteobacteria bacterium | reverse complement strand
CAAGTCCGGCGCGGCCACCGCCATTGCCAGCGGGCTGCTCACGCTGGTCAATCCGACGCCCTGGATCGCGCTGCTGCTGGTGTACCTGCTGACCACCTTCTTCACGGAGATTGTCACCAACAACGCTGCGGCGGTACTGATGTTTCCCATCGCCGCCGGTATCGCCGAAGGCTTGGGGGTCAGCATCATGCCCTTTGCGGTCGCCATCATGTTCGCCGCTTCGGCCAGCTTCCTCACCCCGCTCGGTTACCAGACCAACCTGATGGTGTACGGTCCCGGGGGTTATCGCTTCACCGACTACCTGCGCATCGGTCTGCCCATGAGTGTGGTGGCCTGTGCCACCGCAGTGGTGTTGATACCCTTCGTCTGGGCTTTCTAGCCGCCCGTTCGCCGTCGAGACCACTCCGGCGGCGAACCACCTGCCTGTCTTCGTTCGTGTCGTTTTCCTGCGGCTCTCCCATCGTCCCGGTGCTGCGGGCGCAGCCCCGACCGGGGTGACCGGCCGGGCGATTGTCATGGGTTCCTGTTAGGATTGGGCTTTACGTACAGGGCTGTCAGGGAACACCTCATGATTCGCAAGGCCGTATTGCCCGTGGGTGGGCTGGGTACCCGATTTCTTCCGGCCAGCAAGGCCATTCCCAAGGAAATGATCACGGTGGTGGATCGCCCCGTGATCCAGTACGTGGTGGAGGAGGCGGTGGCCGCCGGTATCCGCGAGATCGTGCTGGTGACCCACCCGGCCAAGAAGGCCATCGAGGATCACTTCGATGTCCACTACGAGCTGGAAGCCGAGCTGGAAAAAAAGGGCAAGGACGAGCTGTTGGGGCGGCTGCGCGCCATCGTGCCTGCCGGGGTGCGGGTCATCAGTGTGCGCCAGGGGCGCCCGCTTGGCTTGGGGCATGCCGTGCTCTGCGCACGCGAGGTCATCGGTGACGAACCTTTTGCCGTACTTCTGCCCGATGTGTTGGTGGGCGGCGAACACCTGGGCGCGCGCAATGATCTGGCTCGGATGGTGGAGGCCTGGAATGACACGCGGCGATCCCAGATCATGGTGGCGCAGGTTCCCCGCGAGCGTACCTCCCAATACGGCATTGCCTCGCTGGCCGGCGACGCGCCCGAAGCCGGTGAATCCGTCCCCCTGCAGGGCCTGGTGGAAAAGCCCCACCCCGATCAGGCGCCCTCGGACCTGGCCGTGGTGGGGCGCTATGTGCTCCCCGCCAGGATCTTTGCACTGCTGGCGCGCACCGCACCGGGCGCCGGCAACGAGATCCAGCTGACCGATGCCATCGCCACCCTTCTGGAGGAGCAGCCGGTGGCTGCTTATCGGATGCTGGGCGACACCTACGACTGTGGCAGCGTACCCGGCTATCTCGAGGCCACCTTGCGCTATGGGCTGCGTCATCCGCAGCACGGAGCGGGGCTGGCCGAACTTTTGCGTGCCCTGACAGACTGACCCTTTCAGGCGGGGAGCCACCATGGATGCCAACGACCTCAAGGTCAACGATCTGGATGCCGACTACCTCGATGCGGCCACGGCGGCGGTAAGCGCGATTGCCGACGGCGAGTTCGTCTGGTGCCACTCCATGGGGGCCACCCCCTATGTGCTGCTGGAGGGCCTCGCCCGCCACGCCATGACCCGGCGCGATATCCAGCTGCTGCAACTGCACACCGAGCATTCCGAAGTGGTCACCCGCCCGGAGCTGACCGGCCACCTGCGCAACCGCTGTTTTTTTGTCGGCGGCCACACGCGGCGCACCGTCAATGAAGGCCGCGACGAATTCGTACCGCTGTTTCTGTCGGAAATCCCCAAGCTGCTGCGGCGGGGTGAACAGCGGGTGGACACGGCGCTGGTGCAGGTGTCGCCGCCGGACGCGCACGGCCACTGCTCCCTGGGCATCTCCGTGGAGGCCACCCGAGCGGCGCTGGAGGTGGCCGGTCGCGTGATCGCCCAGATCAACCCCGACATGCCCCGGGTTCACGGCGAGGGCTTCGTGCACATCAACCGCTTCGACGCCGTGGTGGAGGCCCAGACGCCGCTGCCGCAAGTGCAGCCCGCACAACCGGACCCGGTGGAACAGCGCATCGGTGAGCACGTGGCGTCCCTGATCCGCGACGGCGACTGCCTGCAGATGGGCATCGGCAATATTCCCAACGCAGTGCTCAAGTGCCTGACTCACCACCGCGACCTGGGCATACACACCGAGATGTTTTCCGACGGGCTGGTGGATCTGTACGCCACCGGGGCCATTACCAATCGCCGCAAGCGCAAGTACCCCGGGCGTATTGTCTCCACCTTTGTGCTCGGTACCCGCAAGCTCTACGATTTTGTGCACGACAACTCCGAGGTGGTGCTGCTGGATGTGGAGTACGTCAACGACATGCACGTGATTCGCCAGAACAACAACGTGGTGGCCATCAACAGCGCCTTGCAGGTGGACCTGTCGGGGCAGGTCTGCGCCGATTCCCTTGGGGCCAGGATCTATTCCGGCGTCGGCGGTCAGGTGGATTTCATCCGTGGTGCGGCCCTGTCGGAAGGGGGGCGCGGTATCATCGCCATGCCGTCGACAGCGGCGGGCGGCACCGTGTCGCGCATTGTGGCCACGTTGTCGCCGGGCAGCGGTGTGGTGACCACCCGGTCGCATGCCCAGTACATCGTGACCGAGCACGGCATTGCCAACCTGCGGGGCAGATCCCTCAAGGAGCGCGCCCGGGCGTTGATCGACATCGCCGCGCCGGCGTTTCGCGAATCCCTCGAACGGGAGTTGCGCAGCGCCTGGGGCTATGCGCCCGGCTGAAACCGGAAGACCGGCAGGTCGGCACCACCCGGAGCCGTTCGGCACTACCAAGGACAACCCATACAGGCTTTTCTACCTTCATGCAGATCTATGTTTACGGCGACACCCTCTGCGCCCTGGTCACGGCCACGGCCCTGGCGTCCACCGGCAATCGGGTGACCCTCTGCCTGCCGGCGGGCCGGGTGCGGGATGAGCTGCGCGCCGGGCTGCTGCCGTTCGAGGAGCAACAATTGGCCGGCGCGCTGGCCGAACAGCAGGCCAAGGCGCGTCTGCGTCTGGCGGATGACGCCCTCTATCCCGGCAGCGAAGTGGCGGCGGTCTTTCTAGCGGTATCACCGGAAGCGCTGCCGTTCGTGTGTCGGCTGATGGATGTCCTGGCCGCGGAGCCGGAGGGCAACTGGCTGGTGGTCAACCAGACCAACTTCCCGGTGGGGACCACCGAGTCGCTGCGGCAGCGGCTGCAAGCCGGCGGCCACGGCCAGCACCGCGAGGTGGTGTGTGTACCCGATATGCTGCAGGAGGGCGTGGCCCTGCAGAGCTTCATGCGCCCGGCCCATCTGGTACTCGGCAGGGCGTCCGCCTGGGCCGAGCGTATGGTGCGCGAGATCTACCGGCCCTTCAATCGAGTGCGCGACAACATCTGCGCCATGACCCTGCGCGAGGCCGAGTTTACCCGGCTCGCCATCAACGGCATGCTCGCCACGCGCCTCGGCTTCATCAATGACCTGGCGCTGCTGGCCGAACAGTTGCACGTGGACATCGAACACGTGCGCCAGGGTATGGGCGGCGACCCGCGTATCGGCGAAGCCTACCTGTACCCGGGCTGCGGTTTCGGCGGCCTCAACTTTTCCCACAACGTCATGTCGCTGGCCGATACCCTCGGCCAGGCCGGTCTCGGCTCGGAGTTGCTGCACGAGGTATTGCGCATCAACGAGCGCCAGAAGGAGGTGCTGTTCCGCAAGCTGTGGTGCCATTACGACGCCGACCTGGCCGGCCGCCGCGTCGCCCTCTGGGGCGCTGCCTTCAAGCCCGGTACCGACCGTATCGACAATGCCCCGGCGCTCAAGCTGCTGGAAGCGCTCTGGGCCCAGGGTGTGCAGGTGCAGGTCCACGATCCCAAGGCGCTGGCGACGTTGCGGCTGCATTACGGCGAGCGCGCGGACCTGGCGCTGATGGATGACCCCTACGAGGCGGCAGCCGGCTGTGACGCGCTGCTGCTGGTCACCGAGTGGAAGGATTACTGGAGCCCCGATTTCGCGCGCTTGAAGACGCTGATGCGCCAGCCGGTGTTGCTGGACGGGCGCAACATCTACGACCCCGATTACGTGCAAGAGCAGGGCTTTGTCTACTACGGCATCGGTCGCGGTGCCAGCCCCGTC
>JBJHAZ010000233.1:0-4175 GCA_050485225.1 Gammaproteobacteria bacterium | reverse complement strand
TGCGGTTGGGCGAGCCTTCGAGATAGCCGATGGCGTATACGGTGGTCAGCAGCCACAGCAGCGACGACAGTCCGGCAAAGACGATGGAAAGAGAGTCGGCCCTGAGCACGAAATCCAGCCCCGGCGCGACCGTGAACCGGGTCTCGTATTCGACTCCGCTGAAGACACCCCAGGTCATCGCGGCCACCAGCAGGAGCTTGAGCACCGCCGCAGTCAGGTTGACCAGCGTACGCGCTCTCTGACGCTCCTCGGCCATCGGGAAGATGGCGACCGCCGCCAGCAGGGAGGTCAGCAACACCAGCAGGGGCAGCACGTCATTCAGCACTGCGCAACCCTCCCCCGCCCAGGGCGACGAGTTCCAGCGGCCACAGGGAAAACACTCCCAGCCCTGCGGCCAGCAGAGCCAGCAACAACGGCGCAAGATTGAGCATCAACGCCAGGGGCTCGGCGCGTGCTGGCGCCGTCGCACCACCGTCCTCGCGCTCGAGGTAGGTCACGCGGAACACGCGGAACAGATAGCCGGCCGACAGCAGCCCACCGGCCAGCAACACGAGCGCCCACCACCACTGGCCCGCCATCAGGCTGGATTGCATCAGATACCACTTGGCCATGAAGCCACCGCTGGGCGGCAGGCCCATGATGGACACACCCGCGACGCCAAAGCTCACCAGCGCAAGCGGCATCTGACGGCTGATCCCGGCCAGATTCGCGATCTGTCCCGATCCGATCATCAGGGCCAGATTGCCCGCCGCCATGAACAGCGCCGCCTTGGCGAGTGCATGACTCACCACCTGCAGCAGGGCGCCGTCGCGGGCCAGACGCAGGATGTCGTCGGCGTCCCCGTT
This sequence comes from Gammaproteobacteria bacterium, assembly GCA_050485225.1. Lineage (GTDB taxonomy): Bacteria > Pseudomonadota > Gammaproteobacteria > Pseudomonadales > Porticoccaceae > JBJHAZ01. Next base: position 3,330 of record JBJHAZ010000233.1, on the reverse strand, counting down.
GGCGGACGCGGCGGCAGCCACCAGCGGGAAAAACAGAAACAGGTAACCCACCTGGTTGACCGACGAATAGGCCACCAGCATCTTGAGCCGGGTCTGGCGCAGCGCCATCCAGCCGCCCCAGATCACCGCCAGCGCCCCCATGACACCGAGCAGGTTGGCGACCGCAACCGTGCCGATGGCACCGTGATTGTCGAGCCAGAACCGCGCCAGGATGTAAAAGGAGGCCTTGGTGACCAGCGCCGACAGGATGGCGCTGACCGGCGCATGGCCGTAGCCGTGGGCGGGCGGCAGCCAGGTATGAAGCGGAAACAGTGCGGCGCGGTAGGCCAGACCCCCGACGATGAGCAGCGTGGCGGCCGTCACCAGACCATTGCCGGCGGTGCCGGCCGGCAGTGTGGTGGCGAAGGTACCGGTGGCCATGACCAGCAGCCCTGCGCCGAGCAGCAGCGCCAGCGTGCCCAGCAGGACCGCCTGCAGGTAATCCATGGCGGCGCGAATGGCGTCGGGAAGTCCGCTCAGGGCGATCAGTGTCACCACGCACAGCGCCACTACCTCCATCCCCAGGTAGATCAGCAGGAAGTCGGCGGCCAGCCACACCAGATTCAGGGCGCCCAGCAATACCCACAACAGGGGCCAGAGCCGGCGACGCAACTGGCGATCGCCGCGGAAGTACCCGCGGGCATGGCTGAGGGCAGCCATTGCCAAAACCAGCGACAGCAGGCAGAACAGCAGTGCCGGCCCATCAGCGCGCAATCCCACACCGGGCAGCAGGGTCGAGCGCCACTCGAGCGGGGCGCTGCCCCCCACCTGGAAAACCAACCCGGCGAGCAAGCCGGCCAGTAACCACAGGCCGATCCACGGGAACAACGCGCCGTCGAGGCGCCCTATCCGAGTCACCGCGGCCCAGAGCCAGGGCTGGAGAACAAGCAGCCAGAGCCCGACTGCGCCCAGCTCAGGCATCGGTGTGCCCCGCCGGTTCGCGGTCCGAAGCATCGTCCTCGGCGTGGCGAAGACGATACTGCAGGCGCTGCGCAAGCCAGACCAGCACGACCGTCACGGGCGTGGCGACGGCGGCCAGCAGGCTCAGGTCGGCGACAGGCAGTTGATAGTCCCGCGCCACGGAAAACAGCGTCAGCACCGCCGTCACCGTCAACGCGGCGAACACCAGGGCGCGCCGTCCGAAGTCGTGAATCCGGGCAAACGCCAGCAACAGGCCGAGGGCCGACACCGCCAGCAGGATGGAAAGCAACCCCGGCTCAGTCACGGGACACCGGTGCGCACATCGGGCCGGATACTCGCGCAGAACAGGGGCTGCGCGCTGTGGGAGGGAGGCCGACAGCGCCGCAGAGGCGGCGGCCTGTCGTGCAGTTCTGACTCATCCAGTGACTATCCCGATCGTTCATTGTCGGTATAGTAACAACTCCTGAGGAGGACGCGACGCTACCCCGGCCCCGAACCGGGCACTTCCCGTTCGCCTTGACCATCCGACTTCAACCAAGGCTGCGACACCAGGGATGACCCCATGACCACGCGCGTACGCGCCCCCAAACGTGAAATCTTCGGTTGGGCGATGTTCGATTTCGCCAACCAGGCCTACACCCTGCTGATCATCACCGTGGTGTTCGGCGACCTGTTCACCCGCGTGATCGTGGGCGACGGCCCCGACTACCGGCTGGGCAACCTGCTCTGGAGTGTCGCCCTGGCGACCAGCTACCTGATGGTGGTGCTGTGCGCCCCGGTGGCCGGTGCCATCATGGATGCGACCGCGAGTCGCAAGAAGTTCCTGTTCGGCAGCTACGTGCTGACGGTCATCACCACTGCCCTGCTCTACTTCGTCGCGCCCGGCTGGATCATGCTGGGTGTCCTGCTGATCGTGCTGTCCAACTTCGCCTACTCCATCGGCGAGGGGTTCATTGCCAGCTTTCTGCCCGGGCTGGGCCCACCGGAAGACCTCGGCAAGATCTCCGGCTTCGGCTGGGCACTGGGCTACATCGGCGGACTGGTGTCGGCCATCTTCGTGCTCCTGGCGCTCGGCGAGGTCAGCGAGGACAACTTCGACCGCATCCGCTGGGTCGGCCCCTGGGCGGCATTGTTCTTCCTGCTGGCCGCCATTCCCACCTTTGTCTGGGTCCGGGAGCGCGGCACGCCCCGGTCACTGCCCGAGGGACGCCATTACCTGTCCGCCGGTATCCACCGCCTCCGCGACACGCTCCAGCACGTCCGTCAGCGGCGCGATCTTGCCGTCGCGCTCGGCTCGATGTTTTTTTCCATGTCCGGCATCTACATTGTCATCAGTTACGCCTTCATCTACGGCGCCCAGGTGGTCGGCTGGGATACCGAGGTGCGCACCCTGATGTTCGTTCTTGTGCAGATCACCGCCGCAGCGGGCGCCCTCGGTTTTGGCTTCATCCAGGACCGGTTGGGCGCCCTGCGCACCTACCGCATCACGCTGGTGATGTGGATCGTGTCCATCGTGCTGATCTACCTGACCCCGGAGGTGGCCGAGTTCGTGGAGGCCCGCTTCGGCCTCGATTGGCACGCGCAATACGTGTTTCTGGTGGTGGGCTGCGTCGCCGGCCTGAGCCTGGGTTCCTGCCAGTCGGCCACCCGCACCCTGGTGGGTCTGTTCTCGCCCCTGTCCCGGGCTGCCGAGTTTTTTGGTTTCTGGGGCCTGTCGCTCAAGCTGGCCGGCTTTGCCGGTGTGCTCGGCATCGGCCTGCTGCAGGCGCTACTGGGGCTGCAGGTGGCGATCCTGTTCTGCGGTGCCCTGTTTGCGGTGGCGCTGGTGATCAGCTATCGCGTCGACGAACAGCGCGGCCGGGACAGTGCCGAGTCCCACCCTGCTTCCGAATCCTGATCCGATTTTCAAGGAGTCCTTCGATGAAACGAACTGCTGTTGTCCTGCTCTCCGGCGCCGCGCTGGTGGCGCTGGCCTGGCTGGTGATGGATCGGCTGATCGGGCCACCCATCAGTACCGACCTGTCGCGGGTGGGACAGGGTCAGCCGACGCTGGTGCTTGTGTTCGAGAATTATTCGCCGGCGGGCATGACCGCCATGGACACCATCAATCAGGTGCGCCGCGAGTATGAGGACGAGCTGGACTTTCTGGTGGCCGACATTGGTACGCCTGCGGGCAGCGCCTTTGCGTCGCGCTACCAGTTGCCCAACGGCGCCGCCGTCCTGCTCGATGGCCAGGGCGCGCCCATCAACATCTACCCGATCGGTGAGGACGCCGGCCTGCTGCGCGAGAGCCTGGATCAGGATCTGGGTCGCTGACCCTGCCCGGCCGCGCGCGGCCGGCCCGATCGCGCCGGGCCGTTGACCGGCTTG
>JBJHAZ010000232.1:0-4181 GCA_050485225.1 Gammaproteobacteria bacterium | reverse complement strand
GAACAGCGGCGGCCGCTGGCGCTGAAGCCGGAGATCCACAGCGAACCCGTCGCCAAGTACGACGAATTCTTCGAGCGGGACATGAAGGTGTTCTACGACCAGGCGCGCCTGTCGATCCCGCTGGACGAGGCGCGGGAACTGCGGGTATTCGGCGTGACTTCCCAGGGCTGCGCCGATGCCGGCCTGTGCTACGAGCCCCAGACCCGGTTCATCAGCCTGGAGGGGGACACACCGCAACTGCTTGACGCGCCGCCCCCCGCCGGCGGCACACCACCACCCGCGACCGACACCGGCATCGGCGGCTGGGCCACCATGCTGCTGTTCGCACTGCTCGGCGGCATGGCCCTCAACCTGATGCCCTGCGTGTTCCCGGTGCTGTCCATCAAGGCGATGCACTTCGCCACCCAGCACCATCACGGCCATAACCGCCACCTGCACGGTCTCGCCTACGCCGCCGGCATCATCGCGGTGTTTCTGATATTTGCCGCCGCCCTGTACGGCTTCCGCGCCACCGGGGAGCTGGCGGGCTGGGGCTTTCAGCTGCAGTCGCCGCTGTTCATCGCCTTCCTGGCCTACCTCTTCACCGTTCTGGGTCTGAGCCTGTCCGGCCTGCTGCTGATCGGCGGCTCCCTGATGAATCTGGGCCAGAGCAGCGTATCGCAGAGTCAGGGACTGCGCAGCTCGTTCCTCACGGGCGCGTTGGCCAGCGTGGTGGCCAGCCCCTGCACCGCGCCCTTCATGGGTGTGGCACTGGGCTTCGCCATCACCCAACCGGCCCTGCTGGGGGTCACGGTGTTTGTCGCGCTGGGCGTGGGCATGGCGCTCCCGCTGCTGCTGCTGGCCTGGTGGCCCGGGCTGGCCGAGCGCATGCCCGCTCCCGGCCCCTGGATGGAAACCTTCAAGCAGCTGCTGGCGTTTCCGTTGTATCTGACGGTGGTCTGGCTGCTGTGGGTACTCGGCCGTCAGACCAATGTCGATTACCTGGCGCTCGTGATCGCCGGCCTGGTCGTCCTGGCCTTTGCCGCCTGGCTCTGGCAGCGCCAGCGCATCACCGGCAGTGGCCTCGCCCGCTGGTCGGCCCTGATTGCCGTGCTGCTGGCGCTGGCCCTGCCCTTCAGCGGGGACCGCGCCCGTGCGACGCCTGTCGACAGCGGCGATCGCTACAGCCCGGAGCGCCTCGACAGCCTGCTCGCGGAGGGACGGCCGGTGTTCGTCAATCTCACGGCGGACTGGTGCATTACCTGCCTGGCCAACGAGCGGGCCGTGCTCAACACCGACCGCTTCCAGCAGTTGCTCGAGGACCGTGGCATCGTCTATCTCAAGGGAGACTGGACCAACGGCGACCCGGCGATCACGCGCCTGCTGGAGGCCTACAACCGCACCGGCGTACCCCTCTACCTGCTGTATCCACCGGGGGAAAAGCGGGCCCAGGTGCTGCCGCAGATACTGCGATTCGGCGAAACCCGCGATGAAATCAACAAGATTTTCGACGATAGAGAACTTTAGCGACACAAACGCCACAAAAGCCGCATCTGGCGCCAAACGGGCGGGTTTTTGGCGCGATTCGCTGCAAACAGGCATGCTACTCGGTAAAAACCCGCGAAACCACGGCCAAATCACGGGTTACTGTCGCCATCTTGCCGCGATCGACGGCAATCTTCGCAAAACGGCATGGACACCCGCAGGCATTTGTTGCACACTGGATGACGGTTGCCGCCAGCCGCGCAGGACTGGCACACACCCATGGCCCGGAAGGCACACGGACAACAACACATGGCTACCCTACTCGTTCTGCACGGCCCCAACCTCAACCTGCTCGGACAACGCGAGCCGGAGATCTACGGCCACACCACCCTGGAAGACATCAACCAGCGGCTCACGGCGCAGTGCGTCGACGCCGGCCACCACCTGATGGCCCTGCAGAGCAACGCCGAGTACGAGCTGATCGAACGCATCCACGATGCCCGCAACGAGGGTATCGACTTCATCATCTTCAACCCGGCTGCCTTTACCCACACCAGCGTCGCGCTGCGCGATGCGCTGCTGTCGGTCGAAATCCCGTTCATCGAGGTACACCTATCGAACGTGTACAGCCGCGAGCCCTTCCGCCACCACTCGTATTTTTCAGACATTGCCCGCGGCGTCATCTGCGGGCTCGGACCACAGGGCTATGAACTGGCCCTGCAGGCGGCGCTGGCCAGCCTGTCGTCATAACACAACCGGGGAGTCCCACCATGGATATTCGCAAAGTCAAGAAACTGATCGAACTGCTGGAAGAGTCCAACATCGCCGAACTGGAGATCAAGGAAGGCGAAGAGTCGGTGCGCATCAGCCGCCACGGCAGCGGCGCGACCTACTCGGTTGCCGCCCCCACACCGATGCCTGCCGCCCCGGCTCCCGCGCCCGCCCCGGCCGCTGCGGCGGCGCCGGCCGAAAGCAGCGAGCCCGAGCTGACCGGCCATGCCGTGCGCTCGCCGATGGTGGGCACCTTCTACCGGGCACCGGCGCCGGGCGCGGCACCCTTCGTCGAGGTCGGCCAGAAGGTCAAGGCCGGCGATGTCATCTGCATCGTCGAGGCCATGAAGATGATGAACCAGATCGAAGCCGAGAAATCCGGCGTAGTCGGCGCCATCCTGGTCGAGGACGGCGAGCCGGTCGAGTACGACCAGCCGATGCTCACCATTGTCTGAAGCGCCCCGGAGACCCCGCATGCTGGATAAAGTACTGATCGCCAACCGCGGCGAAATTGCCCTGCGCATCCTGCGCGCGTGCAAGGAGCTCGACATCAAGACCGTCGCGGTGCATTCCAAGATCGACGCCGATCTCAAGCACGTGCGACTCGCCGACGAGTCCATCTGCATCGGCCCGAACCCCTCCACCGACAGCTACCTGAACATCCCGCGCATCATCAGTGCCATGGAGATCAGCGACGCCATGGCGGTCCACCCCGGCTACGGCTTTCTGGCGGAAAACGCCAATTTCGCCGAACAGGTGGAAAAAAGCGGCTTCGTGTTCATCGGCCCCTCCGCCGAGGTAATCCGCCTGATGGGCGACAAGGTCTCGGCCATCGCAGCCATGAAGAAGGCGGGAGTTCCCACCGTGCCCGGCTCGGACGGCCCGCTCACCGACGACAATGACCGCACCATGGAGATCGCCCGCAAGATCGGTTACCCGGTCATCATCAAGGCGGCGGCCGGTGGGGGCGGTCGCGGCATGCGCGTGGTGCATACCGAGGGCGCACTGCTCAACGCCGTCCACGTCACCATGACCGAAGCCAAGTCGGCTTTTGGCGACGACACGGTGTACATGGAGAAGTTCCTGGAGAACCCTCGCCACGTGGAAGTCCAGGTGCTCGCCGACGGCCAGGGCAACGCCATCCACCTGGGCGATCGCGACTGCTCCCTGCAGCGCCGCCACCAGAAGGTGCTCGAGGAAGCGCCGGCCCCCGGCATTCCCGACGACGTCCGTGAGAAAACCTTCGAGGCCTGCATCAAAGCCTGCCAGCAGATCGGCTACCGTGGCGCCGGCACCTTCGAATTCCTCTACGAGGACGGCGGCTACTACTTCATCGAGATGAACACCCGCGTTCAGGTGGAGCACCCGGTGAGCGAGATGATCACCGGCATCGACATCGTCAAGGAGCAGTTGCTGATCGCCGGCGGCGAAAAGCTGCGCATCCGCCAGGAGGACGTCACCTTCCGCGGCCATGCCTTCGAGTGTCGCATCAATGCCGAGGACCCGGAGTCCTTCCTGCCCAGCCCCGGCCTGATCGAGCAATACCACCCGCCCGGCGGCAACGGGGTGCGCGTGGATACCCACATCTACAACGGCTACCGGGTACCGCCCAACTACGACTCGCTGATCGCCAAGGTGATCACCCACGGCGAGGACCGGGACGCCGCGCTCAAGCGCATGAGCAACGCGCTCGACGAGATCGTCATCGACGGCATCAAGACCAACACCGCCCTGCAGCGCCGGCTGGTGCGCGATGCCGAGTTCCGCCGCGGCGGCGTGAACATTCACTATCTCGAAAAGAAGCTGAGCCTCAAGTAGATGGCCGACACCTGGCTGCAGCTGCACCTGCACAGCGACCGGGATGCCGCACCGCAGATCGAGGACACACTGCTCGCCTGCGGCGCGCTCTCGGTCACCCAGCAGGACAGTGCCGACGAGCCCATCCT
>JBJHAZ010000231.1:0-4190 GCA_050485225.1 Gammaproteobacteria bacterium | reverse complement strand
GTCTGGAACAGATTACCGGTCAGTTCGAGTTCGTGAACAGCTCGGTGCAGGAAATCTACGACGCTACCCCGGCGCTGTTCATCGCCCGCCAGGCCACCGACCGACTCCTCGACCAGTCGCCGTCGCTGCTGGAAGCGGTCAATGGCCTCTCCGACGACATCGCTGCCCTGCCCGCAAGCCGGACGTTCTCCTACACCTCGGCGTTGATTGCCGGCCTGCTCGCGCTGTTGCTGCTGGCCCTGATCGGGCTGCAGGTCTACGCCAACACCCGCCGCAGCCTGCGCGAGACTGCCGAAACCAACGAGAAGAACCAGCAGGCGATTCTGCGACTGCTCGACGAGATCCAGGACCTCGGTGACGGTGACCTGACGCGCGAGGCAACGGTCACGGAGGATTTCACCGGGGCCATCGCCGACGCCATCAACTACGCGATCCATCAGCTGCGTGAACTGGTGGCGCGGATTCAGGACACGGCCGAAAACGTCTCCGCCGCCGCCAATGAAACCCGGGCCACTGCCCTGCAGCTGGCCGATGCCTCCAAGCACCAGGCGTCGGAAATCACCGCGGCCTCCGGCGCGATCACCGAGATGGCCATTACCATCGATCAGGTGTCTTCCAACGCGTCCGAGTCGGCGAGCGTTGCGGCCCGCTCCGTAACCATCGCCACCAACGGCGCCAACGTGGTGCAAAGCAACGTGCGCGGCATGGACACCATCCGCGAGCAGATCCAGGACACCTCCAAGCGCATCAAGCGACTGGGCGAAAGCTCCCAGGAAATCGGCGATATCGTGTCCCTGATCTCGGACATTGCCGACCAGACCAACATCCTGGCTCTCAACGCCGCCATCCAGGCGTCCATGGCCGGCGATGCGGGCCGGGGCTTTGCGGTGGTCGCGGACGAGGTTCAGCGCCTTGCGGAACGCTCGGCCGCCGCCGCCAAGCAGGTGGCGACGCTCGTGAAGGCGATCCAGACCGACACCAACGAGGCCGTGTCCTCCATGGAGCAGACCACCTCCGAAGTGGTCAAGGGCGCCCAGCTGGCCCACGATGCGGGGTCGGCACTGGAGGAAATCCAGGACGTATCCGCCACGCTGGCCAACCTGATCCACGACATTTCCGAAGCGGCCCGCCGCCAGGCCGAGTCCGCCGGTCAGGTGTCCGCCACCATGAACGTGATCCAGGGCATCACCAGCCAGACCACCGCAGCCACCAACAGCACCGCCACTTCCATTGGTGAACTGGCCGAGATGGCGGTGGAGCTGCGCGAGTTCGTCGCCGGCTTCAAGCTGCCGGCCGATGTCAGCCGTCAGGTCATGTCCGCGGCCATGGAGTCGACGCTGGAGGAGTCGCTGCTGGCACTGGAGCGGGATATGCGCGATGACAGCGGCGATGCGTATGTGGACGAGGCCACTGGTGAGGATGCGCGTGAATCCTTCGCGGGGTCCGACGAAGGTCTCGGTTCCGACGAACTCAATTTCGACGAGAGTGTCTGGGAGGAAACCTTTACCGGTGACGACGGCGAACCCGAAAGCCGACGCGACCCTGAACCGGGCGCCTGGGATGAGACACTGGAGGACAGTGGCGCCGCGCACTCGGGCTCCGACCCCTCATCGGACAGCGAGGACGACAAGGATGGCAATGACGATGACGAGTCCCGCCAGCGCCAGACTGCCTGAAGCGTGAATGAAACCGACCCGGCCGGCGACGCATCGCGAGGCGGCCGGGCAACCCGACTCCCGAACCCAATACCAACGGGGAATTGCCTTGACTAGCCACAAATACCTGGAGGGGCTCTCCTGGCTCTACGCCGAGATTGTTGCCAGTCTCGACGTGTCGGCCGATGAGCTGGCGGCCTATCAGGAAAGCCGGCAGGCGGACAGTCTGGATCGATGCCAGGAACATCTCTATCGGGTTCTGGGTAGCCTCAAGATGGCGGGCTGTACCGCTGGCATACAGCTGGTCAACGAGATGCTGCGCGCCATCGAATCCATGCGCACCCGGCCGGCCGTCCTGGACGAGGCCTGCCAGGTACTGGCTCAGGCCATCGACTCCCTGCCCCGCTACCTGTTGCGCGTTCAGCAGGGTGATGAGGATCACCCTGCGCTGCTGATGCCGCTGCTCAACGACCTGCGGGCCGTTCAGGGCGAGCCGTTGTTCAGTGAGAGCGACGCGTTCAGGCCGGACCTGTCCCCCCTCAGCGACAGCTTTACCGCGATGGGCAGCGATGATCAGGCCGATCCGGGGGCGTGGTGCGCGCGCGCGCGCAAGTTGTCCCACTTCTACCAGACGCAATTGATACCCCTGCTCAAGGGGGAGCCCCAGCAGGACCAGATCCGACAGCTTGCCAAGGTCGTGGAGCCCGCCGAGAGCCTGTTCGTGCAGAGCAGCCGGGAATACCTCTGGCGTGCCGCCGGCGGATTTTTCGAGTCCCTGCTCAGTGCCCGCACGCCTCTGGGCAGCGGTGGCCGCAGCGTATTGCGTGCCCTCGAGCGCGAGTTGCGCATGGCCGCCGAGCAGGGTCCGACCATGCGCAGCCAGCCGGCGCCGGAGGCACTGCTGCGCAACCTGCTCTACTACGTCACCCTGGCGGGTCCGGGGAGCGCCCGCCGGGACATCCTGTGGCGATTGTTCCACCTCGACCAGTCCCTGCCCGCCTCGGTGATCGCCAGTCAGCAGGGCGTGGAACTGGAGGACGGTGTTGTGGTGGCCCTGTCCAGCAACCTGGGTGGGGAGGTGGCCGCCATCAAGGCGACGCTCGAGGAATATCTGGCGGACGACTGCCTCGACGCGGGCGATCTGCGTCAGTCCCAGCAGGTGCTGCGCCGCATGCACGACTCCCTGGGCATCGCCAACCAGCCCGAGCTGCAACTGCTGTGTCGCAGCGTCGATGCGTTGCTCGGCGAAATTGTGGAGCGCGAAACGGAGCATCCGGGTCGGGAACTGGTCGACCAGCTGGCCGTTGCGATTGTCGACCTGGAGTCCGGCCTGTACAACTGGTCCGCCAGCGCACGCCAGCGCTCCGACGAGAGTGGCGTGGCCGCTTCCTCCATCACCGTGGGTAACGCCAGACACCAGCTGCTGGCAGAAATCTTCCGCGAGCTGGAAACCCTCAAGAATGCTCTGCTCGACCACCTGGAGATGGGTGAGAGCTCGTTGCCCGACAGTTTCGAGGGCACCCTCACCCATCTCGCCACCGTGATGTACATCGCCGAAATGGCGCGTAGTGGAGGGGTGGTCAACGGGTTGCGCCGTGCGGTGGGCCGGCCTCTGGACGGCGCTGGGCTGAACGCCGTGGCCGATGTGCTGACCGGCCTGGAACGCTACATCGAGAACTGCCTGGCGGGTCGCGAGCGACACGATACCTCCCTCGAGTGGGCCGAGAAGGCCCTCGCCGTACTCGACGGTGGCGACACAGTGTTCGCCGGCGAGCCGGTCGAAGTGCCGGCCCCGGACGAGTTTGATAGCGCCGCGCCGTCCGACACCGGATTCCAACAGCTCTCGGCCGACGATCCGTCGATCGAGCCGCCTGCCGTAACCCCCGATGAATTCCCCATGGACCCGGCGGCGGAGGCCTTGCCGGCCGAGAGCGAGCTGTCCCTCGATCTTGAGGAGGACTGGTCGTTCGACTCGGGCTTCGGCACGGGCAGTGATACTGTGGCAACCGGTTTCGCGGACGAGTCGGCGCCCCAGGAGAGCCTGCCCGAGCCCTTTGAGTTCACCGTGGATGACAGTGCCGTCCAGGGCGGGCAGCCGCCCGTGTCCGAGCCGGCGTTCCCGCCGGCGGCAACGGCTGCTGGTGGCCCTGCAGCCGAGGAGTTGGACGACGAACTGCGCGATATTTTCGTGGAAGAGGCGCGCGAGGTGCTCGACACCCTGGGCGACTGTTTCCCGCGCTGGCGCGCAGACCCGGCCGATCGCGCGGCACTGGCGGAGACGCGCCGCGCCTTCCATACCCTGAAGGGCAGCGGCCGGATGGTGGGAGCGCACTCCATTGGCGAGTTTGCCTGGGCCATGGAGAATCTGCTCAATCGCGTCATGGAGCGACGGCTCGAGGTCTCGGGCAGCGTGGTCCAGTGTCTCGCGGAGGCCATCGATCTGTTGCCGGGGCTTGTGGACGCGTTCGAGCAGGGGCACACCGTTGCCAACGGCGAAGTGGAGGCGCTGCGCGAGCGCGCCGAGCGGCTGGCACG
>JBJHAZ010000230.1:0-4195 GCA_050485225.1 Gammaproteobacteria bacterium | reverse complement strand
CGCAGGGCGCGGATGCGCCGCAGGATTTCGCCCTGGGAGTGGTCGGCGTCCACCACCACCAGATCCGGGCGGCTGGCGGCGGCGAATTGCAGTGCGTCGCCGAAATCCGGCTGCACGGTGAGGTGCACACCGTGATCGCGCAGTACGGCAGTGTGGCGAGTCCAGTGATCATTGTCCTCACCCACCAGCAACACCGAGAATGGCTCGGCAACCGGCTTTTCCGCCAGCGGCGGCTGATCACCGTAACCGTTTCTCATGGGTAGATACCTGTCATGCCGCTCTCACTCGCGATCACTGGCGATACACCGCCAACGCCTCATCCAGACGCATGACCTGGTCGCGCAGGCTGCCGGTGGCACCGGCACTGCGCTCCACCAGCCCGGCATTCTGCTGCGTCATCTGGTCGAGCTGTTCCACCGCCTCGCTCGCCTGGGCGACGCCCTGGGCCTGCTCGCGGCTGGCGGCATGAATCTCCTCCATCAGATCACTCACCTGCTGTATCCGGTCGACGATGGCGCACATGTCATCACCGGCTCGCCCGGCAAGGCCGACACCGGTTTCAATGCGCTGCACGCACTCGTTGATGAGCGTCTTGATGTCGCGGGCCGCCTGGGCACTGCGCTCGGCCAGGGTACGCACCTCGGATGCAACCACCGAGAAGCCGCGCCCGTGCTCGCCGGCGCGGGCCGCTTCCACGGAGGCGTTGAGAGCGAGGATATTGGTCTGGAAGGCGATGCCGTCGATCACAGCGATGATGCGGGAGATTTCATCCGAGCTGCTGCTGATCTCACTCATGGTGGACACCAGCCGCTCCACGGCCATGCCACCGGTCCCGGCCTGCTCGCTGGCCTGCCGCGCCAGCCCCGCGGCCTGCTCGGACCCTTCCGCATTGCGCGCCACGGTGGCGCTCAGCTCCTCCATGGAGGCGGCCGTTTCCACCACGCTCGCCGCCGACTCCTCGGTGCGCACCGCCAGATCCTCGTTGCCGCGCGCGATGTCCTGTACCGCCGCCGTGATACCCGCCACCTGGGCACCCACGTCATCCACCAGGGCGCGCAGATTGAGCCCGGCCTGGTTGACGCTGCGCGCGATCAGCCCGATCTCGTCCACCCGGTCGAGATGAATCGCCTTGCCGGGGCTGCCGGCGGCCACCGTCTGCGCCTGTTTGAGTATGAGCGCCAGCGGTGCGGCAATCTGTCGCTCCAGCCACAGCCCCGCACCCAGACTCGCCAGCGCACCGATCGACACTGCCCACCACAGGCTCGATGAGGGCACCAGCACAGGCAGAAGCACCAGCAGAGAAAGCGGGATCAGGGCCAGCGCGCAGCGCAACCGCCAGCGCACCGGCATCAGCTTGAGACGGGCGAGCACCCGACCGATGGGATCCGTGCGCACCACCAGCCCCTGACAGAAGGCCAGCCCCCTGGCCTTCCCTTCACGGAAGGCCCGGTACAGCGCCTCGACCTGGGTCACTTCGGCCGGATCGGGCCGGGTGCGAACCGACATGTAGCCCACCAGTTGCCCGTTGCGATGCATCGGTGTGGCATTGGCGCGCACCCAGTAATGGTCGCCGTTCTTGCAGCGGTTCTTCACCAGGCCCGTCCAGGACTTGCCCTGGCGCAGGGTCTGCCACATGTCGGCGAAGGCTTCCGGGGGCATGTCCGGATGGCGCACCAGGTTGTGGGGCTGATCGATCAGCTCCTCCCGGGCAAAACCGCAGATGTTCACGAAGGCCGGATTGGCATACCGAATCCGGCTGTGCACATCCGTGGTGGACAGCAGCGTGGCGTCAGCGTCGAAGTCGTGCTCGCGCTGGGTGACCGGCTGATTGTTCCTCATCAGCTACCCTCCGTGACCGCGCACAACCCCCGGCGCAGGGTGCGGCGCACCGGGCCGGTTACGATTGGCGCTCGTTACTTGTTATTGGTACTCCCCTTCAGAGCCTGGCACGGCAGATCGCCACACGGCCCCAAATAACCTTATCGGTTATACACCTTTATACTTTAGGGTCAAAGAGGGGAGCGGAGGATGCAATTGTCGGAGGTCATGCAGAAGGCAGAAAAGCCGGGCGCCGGTGCGAGGAGGGCCGACGCCGGGCCGATTCAGCGCCGCGCCGCGATCCGCGACACGACGAGGGCGATGCAGGCGTAAAGGGCCAGGGCGGCCACCAGCACCACACCGATGGGCAGCAAACCGCGCCCGAAGCCGGTCTCGGGCATGCGACTCATGCCCTCGAATACGCTGACAAACAGCGCCGGCGCCAGGAACGACGAATCGGAATAGGGTTGCATGGGTGTCAACAGCAGCACCGCCGTCACCAGCAGGAGCCCATGGCGCAGCCACCACCAGCGCCAGGAGCGGGCGATGACCCACAGGGCCAGCAGGATCAGCAGGGCGCCCAGCCCATAGCCCACCAGTCCCCAGAAGTAGTTTTCAGCGGTATACATCGTTGCTCACCTGGCTTTTCATACCCAGCGCACCACGTAATCCTCGTGGTCCTCCTCGGGCACATGGACTTCGGAAATCACCCGGCCGCGCACCGACTGTCGGGCACGATGCACCGACTCGGGATCACCGGTCAACAGCGGGTGCCACTCGGGCAGCTTCTGGCCCCGCGCCAGCCGCCGGTAGGCGCAGCTGGTCGGCAGCCAGCGCAGCGAGAGAATATCCACCTCCCGCAGGCTGATGCAATCGGGCACCTGCTTGCGGCGGTCGCGATAGTCGCAACAGCGCCCCGTGGTGGGATCGAGCAGCTTGCAGGCGACACTGGTGTGCACCACCCGGCCGCTATCCTCGTCCTCCAGCTTCACCAGGCAGCACTTGCCGCAGCCGTCGCAAAGGGATTCCCACTCGGCGTCGGTCATCTCCTCCAGCGACTTGCGTCGCCAGAACGGCAGTTCACCCATCAAAGCCTCTCGTTGCGCACCCGGATGGCGCGCATCTGTTCGTCCGGCGGCGGCGGCATCTGCAGGTAGTAGCCCTGGGTGCGCAGCGCCGCCAGTACCTTGCCGATGTCCGCCCGGGCCAGCTTGCGCTCGGGCGTCAGCACCAGTGTGGTGACCCGCTGGGGCTTGCCGAACCTGTCGAGCAACGGTTTGGGCACCCGCGCCAGATCCTCCTGCTGCGGGACGTACAGATACATCTCGTTGTCAGCAGGGCTTTTGTAGATGTGGCAGAGAACCTTGTTGGCGGAAAGCATGGGGAGGCATCGGTAACGAGTGAAACAGGGGGCATTATGCCACGACTGGCCGGCGAACCGGCTGGCCGCACCAGCGAAAGTGCCGGGAAGCCAGGGGGCTTACAGGCTGACCTCACGAGCACAGGCCAACAGGGGTTCGCCGATCACCTCGCGCCGCCATCCGGAGGCCAGGGCGCCCTGCAGCTGTGGCTCCTCGCGCTGCCAGACGGCGCGCGCCAGCGCCTCCAGCTCCTTCTTGCGGGCGAGCAGTTCCGGGGCAATCCCGATTGACTCGGCGGTTTCCTCCACCACCTTGCGCAGGGCCTTGAGCACGCGGGATGCCTCGCGGGGCAAGCGGTCCGGCAACGGCTCGGGCCAATGGTCGGGATTGGCCTGGGATTGCGCCAGCAGGTCCAGCAGGGTTTCCCCCTGGCGACGCAGGGTCTTGGGGGCGATCTCGGCGGCCGCGGCCAGCGCCGGCAGCGAGCGTGGCCGGGTCTCGGCCAGCGCCATCAGTTCGCGGTCGGCGATCAGCCAGTTGCGCGGCATGTCCCGCTCGCGCACCTCGCGCTCGCGCCATTCGGCCAGCGTCTGCAAGGCAGCCAGGCCGGGACGATCCAGTTGCCAGGCAGCCTTGATGCGCAGGTAGGCGCGAGCGGGATCCTCGGGCTGCGCGGCCTCCAGCAACGTTTGCATGTCTTCCTCGACCCAGGCGCGGCGGCCCACGGCATCGAGCCGTTCGGCCAGCACGGCGTAGGCGCGGATGAGGTAGTGGACGTCCTCGGCGGCGTAGTACAGCTGCGACTCGCTCAGCGGTCGCTGCAGCCAGTCGGAGCGGGTTTCGTGCTTGTCGAGTTCGATGTCGAGCAGCGCCTTGATCAGGCGCGCGTATCCCATCGAGAAGGGTTCATTGACAAAACCGGCCGCCACCTGGGTATCGAACAGGGGCTGCGGCAGCACGCCCAGCCCGCTCTGCAGCACCTGCAGGTCCTCGGAGCAGGAGTGCAGCACCTTGAG
>JBJHAZ010000229.1:0-4231 GCA_050485225.1 Gammaproteobacteria bacterium | reverse complement strand
ACCCCAGACTTCGGCGCAAACCCTGGTCAGAGCTGCGGTCAGCGTGGTCTTGCCATGGTCAACGTGACCAATGGTGCCCACGTTGACGTGGGGCTTAGCTCGTTCGAATTTTGACTTTGCCATTTCTATAAGCCTCTGAATGAGTTTCGATCGGGTATATCAACCCTTGCCCTTGGCGATAATTTCCTGGGCGATATTGTTGGGAGCCTCGGAGTACTTGAGGAACTCCATTGTGTAGGTCGCACGCCCCTGGGTCGCGGATCGCAGGTCGGTGGCATAACCGAACATCTCGGACAGCGGCACCTCGGCGTTGATGACCTTGCCCGAAGAGCTCTCGTCCATACCCTGAATCAGACCGCGGCGACGGTTGAGGTCACCGACCACATCGCCCATATTCTCTTCCGGGGTCACCACTTCCACCTTCATGATCGGCTCGAGCAGAACGGCCCCACCATGCTGGGCGAGCTGCTTGGTAGCCATGGAGGCAGCGATCTTGAACGCCATCTCGTTGGAGTCCACATCGTGGTAGGAGCCGTCGTACACGGTTGCCTTGAGGCCGAGCAGTGGGTAGCCGGCCAGAACACCGTTCTGCATCTGCTCGGTAATGCCCTTCTGGACTGCAGGGATGTATTCCTTGGGTACGACACCACCGACGATCTCATTGACGAACTCGAGACCTTCGGCGTTGTTGTCTTCCGCCGGCTCGAAGCGAATCCAGACGTGGCCGTACTGACCGCGACCACCGGACTGGCGCACGAACTTGCCTTCGATTTCGCTCTTGCGGGTAATGCGCTCGCGGTAGGCCACCTGCGGCTTGCCGATATTGGCCTCGACGTTGAATTCCCGTCGCATGCGGTCGACGATGATGTCGAGGTGCAGCTCGCCCATGCCGGAAATGATGGTCTGGCCGGTTTCCTCGTCGGTCTTGACGCGGAAGGACGGATCTTCCTGGGCCAGCTTGCTCAGCGCGATGCCCATCTTCTCCTGGTCGGCCTTGGATTTCGGCTCTACCGCCACGGAGATCACCGGCTCGGGGAACTCCATGCGCTCCAGGGTGATGACGCTGTCAAGGGCACACAGGGTATCACCAGTGGTGACATCCTTGAGGCCGATCATCGCGGCGATGTCGCCGGCGCGCACTTCCTTGATTTCCTGGCGGTCGTTGGCGTGCATCTGCACCATCCGCCCAATGCGCTCCTTCTTGCCTTTCACGGCGTTGAGCACGGAGTCACCGGCACTCAGAACACCGGAATACACCCGGATAAAGGTCAATGTGCCGACGAAGGGGTCGGTGGCGATCTTGAACGCGAGTGCGGCAAAGGGCTCGTCGTCGTCGGATTTACGCACAGCGACGGTCTCACCGTCGTCGAGCACACCTTCGATGGCCTTCACCTCGGTCGGCGCCGGCAGGTATTCGATCACGGCATCCAGCACCGCCTGCACACCCTTGTTCTTGAACGCCGAACCGCCCAGCACCAGCACGATCT
Organism: Gammaproteobacteria bacterium; assembly: GCA_050485225.1. GTDB lineage: Bacteria > Pseudomonadota > Gammaproteobacteria > Pseudomonadales > Porticoccaceae > JBJHAZ01. The sequence continues at coordinate 2,744 of JBJHAZ010000229.1, read as the reverse complement.
CGTTGTTCAGGGTACGCTGACGCAGGCCGGCCTTGATCTCTTCCTCGGTCAGCTCTTCGCCCTCGAGGTACTTGTCCATCAGCTCTTCATTGGCCTCGGCGGCGGCCTCGATCATGTACTCGCGCATTTTTTCGCACTTTTCGAGCATGTCGGACGGAACATCCTGATACTCGAACGTCATGCCCTGATCGGCTTCGTTCCAGATGATGGCCTGCATCTTGATAAGATCGACCACACCCTTGAGATCTTCCTCGGACCCAATCGGCATCTGAATCGGCACCGCATTGGCGTTCAGACGGGTGCGCAGCTGCTCCACCACGCGGTCGAAGTTGGCGCCGGTGCGGTCCATCTTGTTGACGAACACCATGCGCGGCACTTCGTACTTGTTGGCCTGACGCCAGACAGTCTCGGTCTGGGGCTGCACACCGGAGGAGCCGCACAGCACTACAACGGCACCGTCGAGCACTCGCAGCGAACGCTCCACCTCAATGGTGAAGTCCACGTGCCCGGGGGTGTCGATCACGTTGATGCGGTGCTCGGAAAACTGACCGCGCATGCCACTCCAGAACGTGGTCACCGCTGCGGAGGTAATCGTGATTCCGCGCTCCTGCTCCTGGACCATCCAGTCTGTGGTAGCGGCGCCATCATGTACTTCACCGAGCTTGTGAGACAGGCCGGTGTAGAACAGGATTCGCTCCGAAGTGGTAGTTTTACCTGCGTCGACGTGTGCGCAGATACCGATGTTGCGGTAGCGACCGATAGGAGTCTTGCGTGCCACAGTAGGATCCCCAAAAAACAGTTAATCTCAAAAACCACAAAAGGCAGCTGAAACAGCCGCCTTTTCTGGTGACTTCATACAACCAGCGATCAGGCTCAGAAACGGAAGTGAGAGAAAGCCTTGTTCGCCTCCGCCATACGGTGAACGTCTTCGCGCTTCTTGACGGCAGAACCCTTGCTCTGCTGCGCGTCGAGAATCTCACCGGCCAGACGGTCCTGCATGGATTTCTCGCCACGATTGCGGGCGTAATCCACCAGCCAGCGCATCGCCAGCGCGGTGCGACGGGAGGGACGAACCTCGACCGGCACCTGGTAGGTCGCGCCGCCGACACGGCGGGACTTCACCTCGACCATCGGCGCAATGTTCTCGAGAGCCTCGAGGAACACTTCCACCGGATCCTTCTTGCTGCGCTCGCCGACCTTGTCAAGAGCACCGTAGACGATGCGCTCGGCTACCGACTTCTTGCCGCTGACCATCACGTGGTTCATGAATTTTGCCAGCGTAACATTACCGTACTTAGGATCCGGCAGGATTTCGCGCTTGGCGACTACGCGTCTTCTTGGCATTGCTAGACTTCCTCTGAAACTTCAGGTTAACCCAGAATATATCTGGCCTTACTCTGACCGGCCGGCTGCTGCCGGAACCGATCAGCCTTTGGGACGCTTGGCCCCGTACTTGGATCGTCGCTGACGGCGAGCAGAGACACCGGAGGTGTCCAGGCTGCCGCGCACGGTGTGGTAACGGACACCCGGAAGGTCCTTCACACGACCGCCACGAATCAGCACGACACTGTGCTCCTGCAGGTTGTGCCCCTCACCGCCGATGTACGAGGAGACCTCGTAACCGCTGGTGAGACGGACACGACAAACCTTGCGGAGCGCAGAGTTCGGCTTCTTCGGGGTGGTGGTGTAGACACGGGTGCATACGCCACGACGCTGGGGACAACCCTGCAGCGCGGGCACGTCACTCTTGGCCACCTTGCGCTTTCTCGGCTTACGAACCAACTGGTTGATCGTTGCCATTGTTTACTTTACTCCGAACTATTTCTTTGCCCTTTGGGCATCATCAGGCGCCCGCACATGCGAGCGACCCCCAGAATAGGGAGGCGGAAGTTTATAGAGCCGCCTCCCCCACGTCAAGCAAAACCGCGTCGCGGTGCGCCCTATTCCTCATCCGAGGAATTGAGCGCCTCCGACAGGGCCGCCTCGATATCGCTGGCACTGACCGTGGCTTCGCCCTGCGCTTGCTGACGCGCCTTGCGACGCTGCGCGTGGTAGGCCAGGCCGGTACCTGCGGGGATCAGGCGCCCGACCACCACATTCTCCTTCAGGCCACGCAGACCATCCTGCTTGCCGGTCACCGCCGCTTCGGTCAGCACGCGGGTCGTTTCCTGGAACGATGCCGCGGAGATGAAGCTCTCGGTAGCCAGCGAGGCCTTGGTGATACCCAGCAGGATGCGCTCGAATTGGGCCGGGATCTTGCCATCCAGCACCAGCTGCTCGTTCTCCTCGAGCACGCGATGAACCTCCACCTGCTCGCCCTTCACGAAGCTGGAGTCACCCATTTCGGTGATCTCCACCTTGCGCAACATCTGCCGCACGATCACTTCGATGTGCTTGTCGTTGATCTTCACACCCTGCAGGCGGTACACGTCCTGGATCTCGTTGACGATGTACGCAGCCAGCGCATCGATGCCCTTGAGCCGCAGGATATCGTGGGGATTGGCGGGACCATCGGAGATGATTTCGCCCTTCTCCACCTGCTCACCCTCGAACACGCTCAGCTGACGCCACTTGGGAATGAGCACCTCATAGCTGGTGCTGCCATCCGGCAGGGTCTGACCTTCGAGCGGGGTAAGGATCAGGCGGCGCTTGCCCTTGGTTTCCTTGCCGAAGGACACGGTGCCGGTGATTTCCGCGAGAATGGCGGGATCCTTCGGCTTGCGCGCCTCGAACAGGTCGGCCAC